>NZ_JAVJZI010000060.1:0-48287 GCF_040223135.1 Coleofasciculus sp. G3-WIS-01 | reverse complement strand
TCTGCTTGCATCCATCCCTCAATAATTCCTACCAAAACGTTAACCACCGGGTTATCGACCGCCTCTTTAAATGCTTCAGTACCTCCTGATTTGAGAGCAGCAATCACTCGCGCTTTCAGCGTGGGATTATCAATGGATAATGACCTCTCCTTAAAAGAAGAGGATTGAAATTAAGGAAAATTTTTTTTAATTTCTTCGTAAACGAAGAGGTCTTAGACCCAATTAATCAATTGTCAATTATCAATTATTAATTATCCATTGACAAAATTAATTGGGCATAACATCGTCGAGTTTGAGTTGTAAGTTGGGCAAAAGGTAAGATGTAATTGTATCTCCCAAGCGATATTTTTGCTGCTGATACGTCCCCCTAATAAGTTGGCATACTGTAAAAGTGGGTTGTTTTGGCTTGCCAATGAATTGCCAACCGCCTAAGCCGCGAAAGTCTACAATCCAGAATTCGGGAATGCCTAGAACCGCATACTCTTCGACTTTTCTAGCATAGTCATCTTGCCAGTTTGTGCTAACAACTTCGGCAACGAGTTTGATTGTTTTGCCATTACAAATAATTGGCTCTTTTTGCCAAAGCGGTTCGTTGCTGAGTTCGGCTTTATCTAAAACAATGACATCAGGGCGTAGTGCTGTCGCTTCAGCAGCGAGTGGTTTAATTAAACAACTTTTGGGAATTAACCAGTTTAACTGATTACCAATAATTTCGGCATAGATTCTACCCGCAATAGTCCCAGCAACTTCTTCATGAGGACCTGTTGGTTCCATGTCTCGTAGTTCTCCATCAATAAGTTCGTACCTGGGATTATCCCCATATTCTGCTATAAATTGGTCGAACGTTAGAAGTTTAGATGGGGTGTAAGTCATAGCATTTTTCGGGAAAGGCAGTTTTATTGTTTATTCTAGCTTGTAGAACTGGAAGCCTCATCTCTATGATTGTCTCATATCCAATCCACCTTTTCACATCTTGCACCAGTAGCAACAATTAGCCAGGGATTCAAATCCCTGGCTCAAAGCTTGCATTCAGCTAAAGCTGACTGGATAAGAGTTTTAGTCCATTAAAATGGACTTTAGCTTTTAGCCCGGAGTTCAAACTCCGGGCTCCGGGCGGATGTCTAGATCTCTGGATTATCGCTTCTCTAAAATGGCTCGCATATTCGGGAGAGCGGCTGCAATCATTTCAGGTTTCACAGATGTCTGTTGCCAACTTTCTCGCTGCTCAAGTTGCTGGAACCATGGCTTTATGGATGGGTAAGTGTCTAGAGATAAACCTAATTGGGGTAAGGAGGGGACAAGTGTTCCAGCTACGATATCCGCTAGGGTGATTTGATTATTCACAAAGTAAATATGTCCCGCCAAAAGATTTTCATAAAATTGAATAATAGTCGTTATGCGTTGCAGAGCATTGTCAATTTTATCAGGATTGACTTTGAGTCCAACCAAGAGTTTAGTTAAAGGAATCATCAGCGGCTGAAGTTCATTAACGGCTATCATTTCTACCATCCGAACCGTTGCGATCGCGTCAATTTCACTAGGTATTAATGATGGCGTTGGATACTTTGCCTCTAAATAGTCCAAAATGGCTAACGATTCAACAATCCGAAATCCATTATCGATGACGACAGGAATTCGCTGAAGCGGGTTAATGGCGGTAAAATTCTCACTCAGGTGATCTCCATCTAGATTCACCAAAATTGGCTCAAAGGGAATTTGTTTTTCCAGTAATGTCACCCAAACTCGGCGAGCATTAACAGAGATTGGATTGTAGTAGAACTTTAGCATTAGATTATAAGTAATTGTTGGGATTTTCAACAATCATAACCTAGAAGTATGGCTCTAATTCTAATAACCTCACTCGCTTTTCCGTCGGATAGGATTTGGCGCGATCGCACGAACATGAAGGAATAGCAAGGGTTCCTGAATGCGCTGGGTTATAGCTATAGAATTGGGTTGGTTATGAATCATGATATGTTGGGTTTCGTTCCTCAACCCAACCTACAGCGATGAGCGATCGCACATTTTGCCTAAAGCTTTTCAATCCCTTGATTCCAATGTCGTTTAACCTGCAATTCTCAACGATATCCGCTAGGCTGACTCTCTCGTACATAAGATGATAGATTTTCCTTATGTGTGTGGCAATTGGTTGGATTTGAGGAAAACCTAGCTTCTAAGCTGGCTTAGTTGGGTTGAGGTTGCTTAAACCAACACATCTAGTTATAGTGTTAGAGCTACGTCTGATTGACTACTGAATACATATTTATAGTATTGTGTCAACTATGTTTTGCACTGACTGATACTATAAGATATTGCTATGGGGAGCAAAGGCAACATCTGGCATAAATGCTATTTTGGTGCTAATGGGATGAGCCGCTTGCGCGATCGCGTAGTTATTGACTGACAAACAACTGATCCACTAATTTTAGATTTATTTGAACAACTAAGGTCATAAAAGGTTACAATCAAGCTTGTGTAATTCAAGCCTATATTTACCCGGTTTACCTGGCATATTGTGTGTGGCAGGTAGTTGACTTAATGTAGGTTTTAAAATTAAATTGGAAGTTTCGTGCAATCAAACACAGTTCTCAAGCAGGCAACGATTACAGCCTCATCCACTCCTAAAGAAGAGTTACCCTTTACTCTCCAAGACTTAAAAGCGGCAATTCCCGCCTACTGTTTTGAACCCTCTGTCTGGAAGTCTCTAAGTTACTTCTTTCTAGACATTGGCATAATCGCTGGATTTTATGCCATCGCCTATAAACTGGATTCCTGGTTCTTTTTCCCCATCTTCTGGTTACTCCAAGGAACCATGTTTTGGGCGTTGTTTGTGGTGGGTCATGACTGCGGTCATGGCTCTTTCTCTAAGATTAAATGGCTGAATAACCTGATTGGACATCTGTCTCACACTCCCATCCTGGTACCCTTCCACGGGTGGCGCATCAGTCACAGAACCCATCATGCTAATACTGGTAGTCTGGAAACAGATGAAAGTTGGTATCCGGTATCTCAGAGTAAGTATGAACAGATGCCATGGTATGAAAAGCTATTCCGCTTTAATTTACCATTGCTAGCTTATCCCCTCTATCTATTTAAGCGATCGTCTGATCGCAAAGGTTCCCACTTTTTGCCCAGCAGTCCGTTATTCCGTCCCTCAGAAAAATGGGATATTGTCACCAGTTCTACCCTCTGGATATTAATGGTTGCCTTTTTAGGTGGACTGACTTTTCAGTTCGGTTGGCTATTTCTGGTGAAGTATTACCTGGTTCCTTATGTGGTGTTTGTAATGTGGCTAGATTTGGTCACGTTCCTGCATCATACCGAACCAGATATTCCCTGGTATCGAGGAAAGGATTGGTATTTCCTTAAAGGAGCATTATCAACGATTGATCGGGATTACGGCTTTATCAATCCCATTCATCATAATATCGGGACTCATGTGGCGCATCATATTTTCTTGAATATGCCCCACTATCACTTGAAAACGGCAACCGAGGCAATTAAGCCGATGTTAGGCGATTATTATCGCTGCTCAAATGAGCCGATTTGGAAAAGCTTTATTCGTTCTTACTGGGCTTGTCATTTCGTTAAGGATCAAGGCTCTCCAGTTTACTACGAATCCCCCAAACATCCGCGAGCCAACTAAAGGCTAAAATACGGATTCACTCATTTAACCAATCAGGAAATTTTAACGATAGAGAAGATTAACAACGTAATTGTTATCTTCTCTATTTCCCTGATACGTTACTATAGTATTCCTATTTCACTTTAATTGTGTCCACCTACTTATATGTTAAAAACTAATCGCGTCTAGCCCCAGTAAGCGCAACAGGTTATCCCACTCCTGTTGGTTCTCCCGTCCAGCTAACATATTCAGCGCCTCGTAGGAAAAGCCATTTTGGACATAAAGTATCGCTTGTTCCTCTCGTGTCGCCGCCCCCAACAGTTCCCCTAACTTTGAATCAATATCTTTCCGTTTCACCCAAGCAAACGTCGAATCCTTTTGTGCCGGAGTTGTCGGCGTACAATACACATCAACATGCAAAAACGAACGATACCACTCACCCTTGTCCAACGCCGCCGCTGTCGTCGGAAGCACAATAGAAATAACTCCCGGTATTCCAGTCAGGGATAACGGCATTTCATAGACTGTCTCACCCCGTCGAGTTTGCAGAGAAAACTTAGCCGAACGAATAGACTCTGGCGCATAAGGCACATAAAACCAAAACGTAGGATAGTCTTGAGTCGTAAATCCCCAGCGCAATTGTTGGTCTGAATCAGCCGACTCTTGAGTAACTAAAACCAAAGGCGTAAGAGGTTGCTGGATATCCGGACAAGGACCACGACTTCCGGCTGGAACAGTTCCCTCTGGTGCATCATCCCCAGGATTTGGCGGGGGTTGTTGTGCATAACCTTCTCCTGGGATTGGCTGTGCTTGTATTGGCGTTAAGCTAATCATAGCAAAACTCATTGCCCAACCTAGTGCAAGAAGGCAGAAGGCAGGAGGCAGAAGGCAGGAGGCTTTTTGGTTTATGTTAACTGGTAGGTATTTGAACCCGCGCTGTAGTAGTAGTATATTAAATAATTTTTGTTGGGTCAGCATTGTCTTAAAAATTGACTATTATTCTACTGTTCTACCCTTTTCTCCTAGAATAAACGATCGCGCCGCCACTTGTACCCACTATCGCCAAGGCTGAGGGAACCAGGGGTATCCAAATGCCTTGGGTAAACAGGTAATAACATCCTCCATATAGAATAACCAAAGCCATGGCGCTGGCGATCGCGAAATGGATGGGTGAGTTTAACCGCCAAGCCAGTATACCTGCCACACCGGACCAACCCCAAATCCATAAGATATCTCCCCAAGGCGGTAGGATGGTTAACAATGGTCGTCCATCTAAAACCGCACTGAGGATTTGACTCACCATTTGGGCGTGGAGAATCACCCCTGGAATTTGTTGAGCCGGGGAATTATCTTGACTATAAGGAGTGAGAAAATAGTCATGGGATTGGGAGTGGTGCGCCCCAATCAAAATAATCCGATTTTTCACCAGTTCGGGTTGAACCTTATCCTGGAGAACATCGGTTAGGCTAACGATAGGGGCAATTTTGTCAACAGCACGATAGGAACGGTAATTCAGTAAGATTTGATTTCCCCAGGTATCGGCTTTTTTATACCCTCCCACTGGTGCTTTTAAGCGATAGCTTGTAGTAAGCGCTTTAGCGCTTCTACGAACCCAGCTTTCAGGTTGAGTCAACTTAAGGGTAATGCCTTCAGCTTTCAGATAATGAGTCGCTAATTGAAAGCTAAGGGCGTAGGGTGTTGTACAGGGAGACGTCGCCGGAACCCCCATTGATAAAAGATGGCGACGCACAATACGATCTGAATCCGGCAGAACATTGCTAAACCCTAGTCGTTCTCTGGGAATATCTGCTGGGGGTGAAATACTCGAATAGTCATCTCCTGGTATGCCGATATGACAGATGGCAAAAAAACGGTCATCTTGACGCAAATAAGCCTTTAATTGAGCCAGTTTAGGTTCATAATCGGGGGGATCACGAAAAATATCCAAGCCAATAACTCTGGGTTGATAAGCTTCCAGTTTCTGCACCAGTTTATAGAACACTTCATCAGAAAGTGAACCGCGTCTATTTTCCTGTTCCGGTAACTGCAAATCCTTGTCTGTAATTGTTACCACCAAGAGACGGGAATCGGGTGCTTCATCAGGGCGCGATCGCATAACACAATCATAGGCTTTTAACTCCCAAGGTTGTAGTAGTCCGAGATACCGGGTGACGATAACCAAACCTGTTACCACGACACTTGTCATAAACGCAGGTTTAATGCTTCCCTGATTTCTTCGTTTCCGGGTTTTCTTGTCCTTTTGTCTACTTCCGTTGTCCAGCCAATCCTGCCAACTGGGAGGAATCGCCGCCGGATTTTGGCAAATCAAAGGTAACCAACTCGCACCGGGGAAATCATTCTCTAATCCCTGCAATTTTTCCCTGGCTTCACGTACTGCTAAATAAAAGGATTCTCCTCTCGAAAAAGCCGTCAGAAACTCTTTTAAAAAGTCCTGTGCCACTTGATCTGGTACAGGTTCCCGCATGACAATCATTTGCGGGATGTGTAAAGAAGCGAGTTCCCGTGCTAATCCCAAGCCATCACAAGAGTTAAAAATCGCGATCTTTAAACCCCGAACAATAGATTTACTCAAACCATGTTTAAGCTGAGATATCGTTAAACTATCGTTTTGGTTGATAAATAATTGACCAATTTCACCATCAGCTTGGCTAGAACTATGTCCAGCAAAAAACAAGATATCCCAGCCGCGTTCATGCCACAGTTGGGCATTTAATTCTCGGCGGCTAGGTTCAACTAAAAATGAAATTTCTGCATCTGGCAATTCTTTGAGCAACTTTCGATCCGCTTCAACATCAATCCCCGTGCTATTGCCGAGAATTGCTAAAATCCTAACTCGTTTAGCAGACAAATTATCAGGTGTTTGGCTTTTTTCATAGTTTATGGCACTAACAGCAATTTCGGCGTGAGGATAATCCTGAAAAAAACTCCAGAGATGCCAGGGAATTTTTCTCAGTTGGTTATCTTCCGTTTCAATAATTACACGAATTTCATCGGTGTGAGCTAAATAAAGTCGTAATTTCTGGTCGATGGTTCTAAATTCATCCGCGTTAAACCAGGTGTTAATGTGGTTTTGTAATTCCTGACAGACATTATTGAAATCGGCATCGGAAACTTGGGTAACATCACCATCATCAATTTCAAAGTCTTCATCAATGACTGAGGAGTGACGCCACATTCGATTCTGATAGAGTTCCGGATTTTCTTGCGCTAAGGATTCATAGAGTAACTCGTATAGTAATTGCCAACGGCGGTAAAGTTCGAGAATTGCGGGTGCTGGCGGTAAGCTTCCCGTCAATTGTATCGGGTGAGGATTATCAGTTTCCCGCAGTTGAGCGATAACAACAGGAAAACCATCGTTTAAGTTACCATGTCCTAGATTTAAGACAACTAGCTTACTCATTTCCCTCAGAAATAATTAAGGCAGAAGGGTTGTAGGGGCGGGTTTTACCGATAACGTTTTTGACAAAACCGATAACTGAACTAAACCCGCCCCTCTAGGTAACAACGGAGAAATTGTAGGTTTAGAGGCTGACTCTGCAATTAACCTCTCTATCTCAGCTTTATCTGTTTACTCAAACGCTAAATTCTTCTGTCACGCTCACACCATCCAACACCACTTGGATACTGAAACCTTTCCCATAAGGAACTTTAAAGCGTTTCAGTTGAATGTAGTTATCTTGAGTACGCGATCGCACCTCCTGTATAATGTTCCCGGATTGGGCGTGTAAAATCAACTGGAGATTGGCGGGTAAGTAGGTTTCCCCAGCCGCTGGGTGTAGCTGGATACGGATACCCACCTTGTCATCAGCTTCCTGGATTAAGCCCACTAGCATCGTCAAGGGTTGAGATTCCAATTCCATTCCTAAATCGATTAGCTTGACACCCTTAACCGATGCTTGTGTCAACTCGGAATTCTTTCTGAATCCCCAGGCTAAATTGCCTGATTCTGTACCGAACAGGCTATCCAGAGATTGCCAACCCGCCTCAAAGAGATTTTCAAACCATTGGCTTAATGTGACTGAGAGTTTGATGGGTTCAGGCTGTTGAATTTGACTCAGATGAGTGAGTACATCTTCGATGGGTTGTAATTGGTGGATATGGACTTCATTGGCTACAGTTTGAGTAAAGCCTAACAATGTAGCTTCTCCGACGGATTCATCAATTTGCACCAAGATATAGCCAATGCGTTCGGCTGATACTTCAGGGGGAATCGAACAGATTTGCTGGTCTTTTTTCAGGGGACGACATTCTAAGCGTCCTTTTCCAGTTACGTCTAAATCGGCGACATCTACACAGAAGCGCATCACGGGATTCCAGCTATCTCCCGCTGTCAAGTCTGTAGCTATTCCCATCATTTGCAAGTAATCATTGACTGCACAAACGGCTAGGGTATTGAGATAAACTTGTTCCTGCTTTGGGGGGGTTTGTTGTTGTCTGGCAAACTGTTGCGCTGTCTTTTTGGCTACCTGAGTAATCGGCAAAGGTAGGGAAAATTCTTCGATGTTTGGCTGGGTATAAGTCATGGCTATAATGTAGAATGGTAAGAATGTAAACGGGTTAACTTGTCAAACTGTTGAACTGGCGGCGATAATGTAAAATGATGTAACAATTTATACTCAAGTCAGGCTTGGCTCAGATCAGTCAATCGGAGTTCACCCATAAATTAAGTGCTATGACTATCGGCAAACGGATATCAATGGTCAAATCATCTGAGCAATTATCATTCTGGCTGCTTCCCTGCCGCTTCTACAAATATCCCTGCGACTCGCCAAATTTACGCAAGCGCGGCATACATTTGCGGCGATAAAAAGCATTTAATGTTGACACAGAAACACCAAATTCTTGTGCCAAAGTATTCCAAGGCGTTTCTGGGGGTAAACGTCGTAAAATTAACACTTGGCAAGTGATTTCCGGATGACCCTTGATGTGAATGCGACGCAACTCTCCATCAGAATCGGCTTGCGCCCACTCTCTAGTTTCTTCAAGAATTGGTGGAATATCGGGTGAAGCGGGGATGTTTTCTATCGGATTGCTACTGGATAGTTCGGGGTCTTGCCCCAAGTTAGAATGGCCGGTAATTTTCCGTTTCTGAGTCTGGGATCGTTGGAGTTTGAAATCGAGCAATCGTTTCTTGAGATATTCATTGAGCCAGGTAATAACACTAGCACGTTCCGGATCATACTTGTCAATATTTTTGCATAAGTAGATCCAAGTTTTTTGTAAGGCATCTCCATAGTTGGGGTCATTGTCTTTCCAAAGTTTGCCCGATTTTATAATCGCTCGAATCAGCTTAGTCAAGTCTCGCTGGCGTTCAGGCGTATCGGGTGGGTGAGAGCAAGCCTGGGCGATTAACTGGCGCAGTTGCTGGTGAAGTTCATGGGTTTGGTGATTGACCATCTCAGGTAAAGGAAAGAGTTTTCTTTATTAACTTATCTGGTGAGATTAGGAATTTTATGCAAGAGTTTAGTCTCGAAGGCTACCCGTTTGCCATAGGGGTATTGATTTCGATTACACCGACTGAAGATCGAGGTTAAACCAGTCAGTAGGAAATCACTAAATGCCGGGAAGCGCTAAAGCGCTCACTACGAACGGGGAAGCGCTAAAGCGCTCACTACGAACTGTGATCTTTGGGTCGAATCGCCCTCTTATCCCGTTAATTTTGTTTACATTAAATAACATTAAATAACATTTTTTGACTTAATGTATTGAATGGCTCGATCTTCAACACGACATTAAGGTGTAATATGATTCTCAGGTAAATTTACAAAAAAATAAGACGTTTGTCAATTAACAGGCGATCGCGCAGCAGCCGGGTGGGAAATGCCATGTTTAGAAAAAGTTTATGCACAAGCCTGAGGTGTTGGACGTTACAGCTAGGCAGTTCTTTCGCACTAGCGGGTTTTGTCCTCTTGGCGGGAAATAGCACCCATGCCCAGATTACATCCGATGGCACTCTGGGGGATGAATCTTCCATCGTTACTCCTAACGCTAGGATTAATCAACAGATTGTGGATTTAATTGAAGGCGGCGCGGTTCGCGGCGCGAATCTCTTCCACAGTTTTCAAGACTTTAATGTCAGCGAAGGACAGCAGGTTTATTTCACCAATCCTACGGGAATTGAAACGATTTTCAGTCGGGTAACGGGAACGGATATCTCAGATATTTTGGGAACACTGGGCGTTAATGGAAATGCCAATTTGTTTTTACTTAATCCCAATGGGATTGTTTTTGGTCCTCATGCATCCCTCGATATCCGGGGGGCGTTTGTGGCGTCCACTGCAGAGAGTTTAGTCTGGGAAAATGGGACTCAGTTTAGTGCGACAAATCCCCAAGCACCACCACTGTTAACGATTAATGTGACACCGGGATTACAGTATGGGTCAACCTCTCCCCAATCAACGATTATCAATCGAGGAAATTTGGCGGTGGGACAAGATTTCACTGTGCAAGCCGGGACACTGGATTTACAGGGTCAGTTATTGGCGGGGGGTGATTTAAGCTTATTCGCCACGGATACGGTGAAGGTGCGCGATACGGTAACGAGTCCGTTTATCGCGGCGGCTAGGCGTCAGTTACTGGTGCAGGGAAACCAAAATGTGGACATTTTTGCCCTGAATCACCCCGACAGTGGCTTGTTTGCTCAGGGAGATTTGGTCTTGCGATCGGAGAATACTGTGGGTGGTGATGCTCACTATAGCACAGGCGGCAGTTTTCGGATTGAACAGCTTGATGGTAGTTTAGGAGGTTGGTCAAGTCCCGATGACCCGATTATTCGCGCTAGAGGTGATGTTAGTTTTGATGTTTATGTCGGTGCATCACTGCATATTTTAGCGGGGGGTAAAGTTGATATTGGTACAGTCTTAATTACAGGTACAGATCAAACGAATTATTTGCAAGATACGATAACTCTGTCCGATGGAACTGATATCCAAATTGATGGACGTGAAAAACCAACGCTTGATGTGCGGGCGGGGGTTGATCCAGATAAAATCGGTATGCCTGGGATAACCGGTTTTAGTGTTTTTTTAGACCCTAATTTATTTTTTGACCCTAACCAACCCAGTTTAAGTGATGTGGCGACAAGTGCGGATATCACTATTGGCGATATCGTGTTTGAGTCAGGTGTTGTCGATGGCGTGGTTTTGCTGACGAATCAGTATCAGCCGAATCCGGCTTTACCCGGTGGACAGATAGAAATTACAGGGAAAGGCTTTTTTGGGTTGGGTATTAATACGAATAGTGATGGGACTAATAGTCCAGAAAAAGCTGGCGATATCATTATTGACTCAAGAGGCGGTATTGTTTCTGCTGGAGAATTACAGGCTATTTCTGGTGGAGATGGAGGGGAGATAAAACTTATCGCTCAAGATACTATTACGACAGGAAACATTTTGTCTTTTTCTTTTTCTGCCAATAGTGGTCAGATTCGGTTCATTAGCCATAATGGCGCGATTGATACAACCGCCGGAACTATAGCTTCCTTTTCTAATGATGGAATAGGTGGCGATATTACATTCGTTGCTCACGATCACATTCAAACAGGAAACATCAACTCTTCTTCTCGCTTCTCCAATAGTGGTGAGATTAGTCTTACTAGCAATAATGGGAGAATTGATTCCACAACCGGATGGCTCGACTCCTCTTCAATTGAGGGAAATGGGGGGAATATTTTTCTCAGTGCTAATGGGACGATTAATACCGCCGATATTTTGGCTTCTTCCTTCTCCTCCGATAGTGGTCAAATTCGTCTCACCAGTAACAGTGGTGCCATTGACACGAGTGCTGGGTTTATTGCTTCGGCTTCCACTGATGGCAAAGGCGGAGATGTTACGTTCATTGCTCAAGAGAATATCACGACAGGAACCATCCGGTCTTTTTCTCGCTTCTCCAATAGTGGTCAGATTAATTTCACCAGTAACAACGGTGGGATTGATACCACAGCCGGCTTGCTAGATTCTGCTTCAACTAGGGGAAATGGAGGGAATATTTTCCTCAGTGCTAACGGCAATATTTATACCGCCGATATCTCCTCTGTTTCTTTATTTTCTAATAGTGGTCAGATTAATTTTACCAGTAAAAACGGGGAAATTGACACCACCGCCGGATTGCTAGATTCTGCTTCAACTGGGGGAAATGGGGGAGATATTTTCCTCAGTGCTAACGGCAATATTTATACCGCCGATATTTCCTCTGTTTCTTTATTTTCTAATGGTGGTCAGATTGATTTTACCAGTAAAAACGGGGAAATTGACACCACCGCCGGATTACTAAATTCTTCTTCAACTGAGGGAAATGGGGGGAATATTTTCCTCAGTGCTAATGGCAATATTTATACCGCCGATATCTCTTCTATTTCTGGCTTTTTTCAGGGTGGTCAGATTAATTTTACCAGTAACAACGGGGAAATTGACACCACAGCCGGATTACTAAATTCTGCTTCAAGTGAGGGAAATGGTGGAGATATTACATTGATGGCTCTTGAGCAGATTACAACAGGAGAAGTCGAGACGTCTAGTGTGTCCCGTAATAGCGGCAGGATCAGTATGATTAGTACCCAAGGAGGAATTGACACGACTGGAGGTTTTCTGAGTACCTTCTCTCTTTATGGTTCGGCAAATTCTATTCACCTTGAGGCTCAAAACGAAATCACGACAGGAAATATCGAAACCTTTGGTTCTTTTTCTGCTGGTGATATTATCCTGAAAACTCGCGCCTCTATTTCTACAGCAAATAGTTTGATCGGCAGTACAACGACGGGTTCAGGAAAGGGAGGTAATATCTATGTTCAAGCACGATCACTCTCTTTAACTGATGGTGCTACTATAAGTAGTAGCACTTTGGGAACAGGAGATGCTGGCAGTGTGTTTGTGATGACTGATGATCGGATAGATTTGAATGATGGTGTCATTTCCGCTAGATCCCACTCTACAGCGACAGGTAAGGGGGGTAACATTACGATTGAAACTGACTCACTTTCTTTAACCAATGTGGCTTTTGTGAGCGCTAGAGCCGTTGGGCAAGGAGATGCTGGAAATATAGAAATTACGGCTCAGGGTGAAATTTCGCTCTCCGATTTTAGCACTATTGGAGCAAGTGTTGAATCGGGCAAAGGTGGAAACATTACCATCACCGCTGATTCACTCTCCTTAGATAATTCTAGTATTGGTACTGACACTATTGTCCGAGGAGAGGCAGGGAATATATCAATATTTACCGATGGCACTGTCTCTTTGGCAAATACCAGCACAATATCAAGTAGTCTTTTCCTTGAAGCTGTCGGTAAGGGGGGTGAGATTACCATAGCGGCTGACTCGCTTTCCCTCATGAATACCGCTTCCATATTTGTTAATACGTGGGGACAAGGAGATGCTGGCAACATTTTTGTAGACACGAATGACGCCGTTTATGTGGAAAACTTTGCCGGAATTTCCAGTAATGTTTTACCTGAAGCTGTCGGCAATGGGGGTGAAATTCGGATCAAAACTGGTTCATTATTCCTAACGGATAGCGCCTCCATAGACACTAGCACTAATGGACAAGGAAACGCCGGTGATATCATTGTCCAAGTTGATGATCAAATCCAGCTCATAAATAACGCTTCGATCAATAGCAGTGTAAATGATAATGCTGTCGGTCAAGGTGGCGAAATTAACCTAGCCTCTGACTCCCTGTATATCGCCGATAACGCTGGTATTTTGAGCGCCACCATAGGACAAGGAAATGGCGGCAGGATTGTGGTTAATGTTGATGACTCAGTTTCAATCATCCAGAATGCTTTGATCGCTACATCAAGTTTGCAAGGGGATGCGGGTGACATTGAAATAACAACCCCGACTATCTTTCTGAACGATGGAGATATTGTAACTGAAGCCTTTTCCGGTGAGGGTGGCAATATTCGGCTTCAGAACCTGGATTTGTTACTGATGCGCCACGAGAGTCGAGTATCTGCAACTGCAGGTCGAGCTAATGCCGGTGGCAATGGTGGTAACATTACCATTAATGCGACCGACGGCTTCATTATTGGTCCGGCTTATGAAGACAATGATATTACTGCCAATGCCTATGAAGGGAATGGCGGTAATATTGATATCACCGCTCAACGCATTATTGGTTTAAGAGAACGCCCCAAACTGACTCCCAAAAGCGATATTACCGCGAGCTCAGAATTGGGATTACAGGGGACTATCGAAACCACTGAATTAGCCGTTGACCCCAATAGTGGATTAGTGGCTTTACCCACACAACCTGCGCCACCGGAAGTCGCCCAAAACTGTCAACCTGGTGAAGTTAATGCCAATCGGTTTTATAACACTGGATCTGGGGGATTACCTCCCAATCCTAATGAAGCCCTTGTCAGTAATGCTGTGGCTGTACCCGATTGGGTGACTCTTGATCAAGGCGATAGTGTGAGTTCTACCCCAGCGACTCATGTCAGCCAAAACCGGATTATCGAAGCCCAAGGTTGGGTCAAACGTGCCGATGGAACAGTGGTGCTGACGGCTGAACCGACTACGATGACGCTTTTACCCACTTGTACGATTCGTAGCCAATCATCTGAAGCGGAAACTTCTAGGAGCTCAAGGGAGTGGAGATAGTCAATTTAAGCCCTGTTGAAAAGGAAATCGCGGAACCAAACGAAACTTTCGTCCGCTTGACAAGGACTAACCTGTGGAAACCCCTGTGGAAACCCGCGCAGGCGGGTTTGGTTTGTGTAGCTGCGGTTTCAACCGCCCCTTGCTGTGCGATCGCTCGTATTGCTACGAACCAGTTAAATGAGTGACAGGTTATGACTATTTTTGATACCAAGATTACCATGGCTAGGGTGCACGTCGAGAACAGGGCGCAGGTTGGGAACAGGGCGCAGGTTGGGAACAGGGTGCAGGTCGGGAACAGGGCGCACGTCGGTGCGCCCCTACGGAAACCCAATGTTAAACCTATTTCAACGGGGTTTAAGTTACTCTCAGAATTTTATTTTAAGGGGTTCTCTAACCTATTAACATTACTATTAAGCGCCGCCCTCTTCCCCACTGTTATCTCTATCCCAGCTTTTGCCCAATTTCCCCAAACTGAAACGAATCCCGCACAACTTTTACAACAAAGCCGAACTCTCTACGAAAATGGACAATTTTCTCAGGCGATAACGTCCCTCCAACAAGCCGCTACTGCTTTCCAATCCATCGGTGATGTACAGCAACAAGCTATGGCATTGACCAATCTTTCCTTAGCTTATCAACAATTACAACAATGGCAAGACGCCGAAGCCGCTATCACTAAAAGTCTGAATTTATTACAATCCCATCCCGATAACGCCTCACAACACTTAAACCTGCTCGCCCAAACCCTGACAATTCAAGGTCGTCTACATCTTACCATTGGCAACCCAGAAGCCGCCCTGAAAAGTTGGCAAGAATCAGCCGCTATTTATACTCAACTCAATCATCAAACAGGGATCACGCAAAGTCAAATTTATCAAAGCCTTGCGTTACAAGAAATAGGACGTTATCGTCAAGCCATGAGAACTCTACTTGAACTTAATCCATCCTTACCCAACCAACCCGATTCTCTACTCAAAGCTATCGGATTACGCAGTCTGGGAAATCTGCTGCGTATTGCCGGACAGGTTGAATCTCTAGATGAATTATTCACCCAACCCAAAGATACAGAAAACTATGACTATTTAGACCAATCCAAACACCTCTTAGACCTCAGTTTAACTCTCGCTCAACAATTACAATCTCGCCAAGAAACTGGCGAAGCTTTCCTCGGTTTAGGTAACACCGCCCGCGCCGCCTATACACGTGCCAAAGACGCCTACGATCGCCTGCAAATCCCGATTGACCGAAATCGCGCCAACGAAAAGGTTACAGCCGCTCTCGCCGCCTATCAACAAGCGGCAACGACTACCCCTTCCCCCTCTACCCGTATCCAGGCACAACTGAATCAATTGAGCTTGGCAATTGACTATCAGGAATGGTTGGCAAAAACTGCACCCCATTTAGCCAAAAATGCTCCATCTCCTCCCCTAAACGCTCAACTCGAAACCTTACCCCAACTCCAGGATCAAATTGACGCATTACCCCTAAATCGCACGGCTATTTATGCTCAGATTAATTTCGCCCAAAGCCTGATCCAATTACTTTCGCTCACCAAGCAAACCAATCTGAAATTAAATTCCCAGATCAACAGTTCCGTCATTGAAAAACTCTTATTCACCGCCATTGAACAAGCTAAACATCTCAACGATAAACGAGCGCAAGCCCACGCTATGGGAAATCTCGGCAGTCTTTATGAACAAAATCAACAATGGAAACCCGCCCAAACCTTAACCGAAAATGCGCTGATTTTGAGTGAAGCCATCAAAGCCAAAGACTTAGCCTATCAATGGCAATGGCAACTGGGACGAGTGTTAAAAAAACAGGGGGAAAAACAAGGTGCGATCGCGGCTTATTCGGAAGCGGTGACTAGCCTGGATTCCTTGCGTGGTGATTTAATCAGTCTCAATAATCCCGACTTACAATTCTCCTTTCGTGATCATATCGAACCCGTCTATCGTGAACTCGTAGATTTACTCCTCTCCCAGCCGGATGAAACTAGCCGAAAACCCAGCCAAGCTAACCTAAAAAAAGCCCGTCAACTCATCGAAGACTTGCAAGTGGCAGAACTAGAAAACTTCCTCCGTTGTCGCTTATCTGACGCCACCACCTTACCCATTGATCGGGCGATTGATGAACAAAATTTGAATGCCGCAATTATCTATCCAATTCTCCTGGAAAACCGGATTGAAATTATTCTCAAATTGCCCCAACAATCGGAACTCATCCACACCACCACATTTATTCCGAAAGCGGAAGTTGAACGCACTATCGAACAACTCCAAGACGATATCCAAGAATACAAAACTGGATTAGATGCTAATTCCCGATTTCGTTTAGTTTATGATTGGCTGATTGCCCCTATTGAAAACGACTTAACCCAAACCCAACAACTAGAAACCTTAGTCTTTGTCTTAGATGGCGCGTTCAGAACAATTCCCATGGCAACCCTGTATGATGGAGAACAATACCTGATCGAAACCTATAGTATTGCCCTGAATCTGGGTCTTCAATTTGCCAAAAGCGAATCCTGGCAATCCGAACAATTCCAACTACTAACGGCTGGACTTAGTGAAGCCCGTCATGGGTTTAAAGCCCTTCCTTATGTTGAGGATGAATTAGCACAAATTCAATCGAATCTTCCTCATAGCCAAATCTTACTCAATTCAGCATTTACCAGGCAAACGTTTCAAAACCAAATTAATTCTCAACCCTTTGGCGTGGTTCATTTAGCCACTCATGGACAATTTAGTTCGAGTCCAGATGAAACCTTTATTCTCGCTTATGATCAACCAATTAATGTTAATCAACTCAATCAATTCCTGCAAACCCACACTGAAAATCGCCCCGATGGGATTGAATTACTGGTGCTGAGTGCTTGTCAAACCGCCACAGGGGATCAACGGGCGACGTTAGGCATTGCTGGGATCTCAGTCAGGGCGGGGGCGCGGAGTGCGATCGCGTCTTTATTCAATGTTAATGATAATTCTACCGCTTTGCTGATGAGTCAATTTTACCAAGAACTAGCACAACCCAATATTACCAAAGCCGAAGCCCTGCGCCGCGCTCAGATCAGTTTATTGCAAAAAGAAAGCTATCAGAGTCCTTATTATTGGTCTCCCTATATTCTAGTGGGTAATTGGCGGTAAAGGGGTATAAAGGTATATTCAGCAGACCCTATTTATTAATTTTCCTTTAACCGTTCCAAGAATAGCTGATAGTTCTGATACTGGGAACTAAATACATAATCCGGTGACGTAATTGTCGTGAAGTTCCTGACTCCTATTTGCTTCAACTAGCAGCAAACTCAGTAAATTTTCGTTTATATGGGGCTTTAAAACCCAAAACTATATCTTGTTTAGGAACTCCAGCTTCTACTAATTCATTAGCCACTCCGATTTCGGTTCCATCGCGTTCGATCCAAATTTTGCCATCTTTAATTTCTACGTAAATGATACAACCAAATATCCGCGTTAGTTCTTGCCAACCAAGATTAAGAACTTGATAGCGATCGCGCTCCGTATCAAATATAAGCTTTACTTCTGTCTGACTATTTGAGCAATTTTTTGCGTGGTTTTCAAGGATTCTTTGGACGATTTCTTTGTAATTCAGTCTCTCCATATAACAATCTCCTCTTGAGCCGGGTTGAAAATTAGTAATTTTAGTTTATATTCGCCAATTATTCTTTGAATAAACCTCCGACTAAAAAACTCATCGTAAACATCTACCGGAACGGCTAAATACAAAGTCCGATCAGGTTCGATCAACCTCAATGCTGAACGGTAATTGAGACATTGACCAAGAGCTAGGTGAAATTCAGTTACGTCTGAGGCTCCTAAAAATGATTTTATCTCTACTGCTATTTTTTTACCAGTTTTCTCAGCCGCGAAAATTCTCTCTGCTGTTAAGTCTATGTAAAAATCAACATCCTCTACTTGAATAAATAGATGCTCGTCAGTAATTGTCCATCCATCTTTTTGGAGGGCTGTTTTAACTGTATTATGAAATAAATCTTTAGCTGGCATAAATTAACTTGAGTTTGCCAATGCATTTTGCCGTTCACCGACCAAAACAGCACCCTTATCGCCGCAAGTGATCCGTTCTATCTTGCTTTTCAATCATATTCATCGGATATCCCTATTTATTAATTTTCCTTTAACCGTTCCAAGAATACCTGATAGTTCTGAGATTTTGAACCAAATACATAGTCGGGTGAAGTAATCGTCATATCACTCCCACCCGTCTTTCTTAGATGATTCACAGCCGCAAGTAACATGTTTTGCTCAACGACAATGGTTACAGCATACCAATCCTTTTCTTCCTTGGAATAAACCTTGGCAATCGTCGGTCCACGTAACCCGGTTAAACCGCTCAACTCGCTGTGATTGACCAAATAATCTCCAATCTCATCAGCTGATTTGCCCCGAACATTAGCCGTGATTGAGACGTATTTTTTGGCATTTAGATTTGCCTCAATTAATTCCAAGATCGTTTTAGTCGTATCAAGTTTCGTGGGGTTCTCTTGGAGGAGACGTTTATTGCCAATGAGACAAGCTTGGGACTTTAAAAGCGTGCCACCAGTAAGACGCTTCAATCGGTTTTCTCGCAGTGTAGTTCCGGTACTGGTGACATCGGCAATCATGTCCGCATAACCCATGCTGGGTGCCGCTTCCATTGCTCCTTGGACGGAGACGAGGGAAAAGTTGACAATTAGCTTTTCATACAACCAATCTCTGGTCATATTGGGATATTTTGTGGCAATTCTCAGGGTTTTACCTTTTTCTTTAAATAGAAGCGTGAGTTCGGCTAAATCTTCAATCGAAGATACATCCACCCAACTTTCAGGAACAGCTAATACCAGTTCGCATTTACCGTAACCCAAACGGTCATGAATAACCACGACATTATCATGACCCACGCCTTCTTCACAGACGACATCATAGCCAGTAATTCCTAG
Organism: Coleofasciculus sp. G3-WIS-01; assembly: GCF_040223135.1. Taxonomy (NCBI): domain Bacteria; kingdom Bacillati; phylum Cyanobacteriota; class Cyanophyceae; order Coleofasciculales; family Coleofasciculaceae; genus Coleofasciculus; species Coleofasciculus sp. G3-WIS-01. Next base: position 29,092 of record NZ_JAVJZI010000060.1, on the reverse strand, counting down.
GTCAACGCTACCTTCTTCAACTTTGGTGAAAATATCAGCAGCCCGTTGGAAAAGTACATTAATTTGAGGGAGTGAAGGAATCGAGCCGAAATATTGGCGATCGCTCGGTCTAAATACACTCATCCCACATGCTGCAAGCAGGCTGGTTGTAGAGCGTTCCAAGGCTCCTTTACTGGGGAGAGCGAGGCGAACTGGGGATTGGGGATTGGTCATTGGTCAGGGAACAGGGAACAGTGAACAGTGAACAGTGAACAGTGAACAGGAAACAGTGAATTCTATTGTCTTATGTCTTATGTTTTAATTCATCATGAATATGCTTGGCGGCGTCGCTTACCGTTAGCTGCTGCTGTTCTCCAGAGTCCATCTGTTTAAGTACAACTTTTGATGCTATACGTTCTTCTGAACCTACGAGAATGGTGTAAGGAATGCCTTTTTTGTCGGCATACTGAAAGTTACTGGAAAGACTTTTACCTCTAAGCTCCATGGCTACTGCCAATCCAGTATGTCGCAATGTTTGGGCAACGTTAATGGCATAACCCGCATCATCTTGACTGACAGGAACAACCAAAACATCCACCTGTCGCTGCACTTGCCAAACTTTGCCCTCGGCTTCTAGGGCTAATCTCAGCCGTTCCATCCCGTAGGAAAAGCCGGTGGCTGGGGTATCTTGGCGTCCGCCAAGCGTTGCCACCAAATCATCATATCGACCGCCGCCGCAGAGTTGTCGCTCCTGCTTACCGACGCCATGATAGATTTCAAAAATCATGCCTGTATAGTATTGCAATCCTCGGCTGAGTCCTAAGTCTAAACTAATTTGACTGGAGTCTAGGTTATAGAATTCCAATGTTTTAATAATCTCACGGAGTTGTTCAAGTCCAGCATCATCAATACCATGGGAACAGAGGAGAGTTTGGGCTTCTTTTAAGACTTCAGTCGGTTCTCCTACCAGTTGTCCCAGTTGACTCATAAACTCTAGCGCCTTACTTACCCTCTCCGTTTGATCTTGGCGTTTTATTTTGGTCAGTAGGCGATCAACGATTTCTTGGGCGTCGCGATTACCAGCCAGTTCAATGTTCATGCTGTCTAGGAGATCCAGAATCGCGGTTTGGGCGTCGGATTCTTCCATTCCCTGAAAGAGTTGACTCAAGCGTTGGGGGTGAGCCGTGTCAGGGTTCGTTTGTTCTAGGCTGAGTTGGGGGTTGGAGGTATAGAGGGCAAATGCTGGATAGATATCACACAAACGCTGTTCGACGGCTGATTTGCCTTCCTTGCGTAAAATTTCCATATTGGCAAGCAGGAAGCTACGCAGGCGACTTTCGATCTGAAGGTTATCCAGAAACCTAGATATTACACCAATATGACCCAGGACAACTCTATACCCGCTTAATCCTAGGTGATTTAACCCTTGAGATGCGATCGCGATAATTTCGGCATCCGCCATCGCTCCAGTCGCGCCAATCAATTCAATCCCCATCTGGTTAAACTGGCGGTAGCGTTCTTTCTGGGGGCGTTCGTAGCGGAAGGCTGAACCCGCATAGTAGAGGCGGATGGGGTGGGGGACGCCTTGCAGGTTGTCTACATAAGCGCGGACAACCGAGGCGGTAAATTCCGGGCGCAAGCAAAGGCGGCGGTTGCGGTAGATGAAGTCATAGAGACGGGGGGCGATTTCTTCTCCGGATTTCCTTAAATACAGTTCTGTATATTCAATCAGTGGCACGTCAATTGGACGATAGCCAAAGGATTGGAAGCATTGGCGCAGGGTATCTTCAAGCTGTTTGGTGATGGCGTAATCATCGGGCAATACATCGTTGACGCCGCGTACTCTTTCAATTTTGGTCGTTCGCATTTTGGTCATTTGTCATTTGTTTATGTCATTCGTCCTTTGTCATTTGTCCTTTGTCATTCGCTCTATGTCCTTTGTCATTCGTTATTTGTGATAATTGGACGGTTAGGTCGGGGCGGGTTTAGTTATATCAGGGTAACACCAAAGGTTAATGGTAAAACCCGCCCCTACAAAAGCTTCCCCAGCGAAGAGACGTAGCATGCTAGGTCTCTACATCGCTTTAACGTTTATCGATAAATTGGCAGGGTAAAGTGAAAACAACCACCACCTTTAGGGGGGGAATCAACCCAGATGCGACCGTAATGGGCGCGGATTATGCGTTGACACAAGGATAAACCAATCCCGTACCCGTCTTTGGCTTGATCGCGTTTGAGTCGGAAATGATTTTCAAAGATGCGATCGCAATTTTCGGCTGGGATACCTGGACCGGTATCACAGACTGAGACTTGAACCTTCTGGGTGGTGCGGTGCAGCATAGAAACCTGAATTTTACCCCCTTTTGGGGTGTATTTGTTGGCATTGTCTAGCAGATTAACAAGGACTTGACGCACCAACTCACTATCAGCATGGACAGGGGGTAAATCCTGGGGAATGTCCGTTTCCACAATTTGCCATTTGAGTTGGAATGACTCCTGCATTTGGTTGAGAATCTCTTGACACAGGGGTCCTAAAGCCAGTTGGCGTGGTTTAACGTAAAAATCGGCGTTGCTGCCTTTAGCGGCTTGTAGGATGTCCGTAATCATGCGATCGATGATACGGAGTTGGATGCGTGCTTGTTCAAATAAGCGGGCTTTCAGGGTAGGGGTTAATTCAGCACCAAGAGATTGAATGGGGTTGTTTTGACCTAATTCCAGAGTCTCCAAGGCAATGGATGCGGCGGTTAAAGGATTGCGGAGGTCATGGGCTAACATGGATAGAATTTGGTCTTTGAAATAGAGATTCTCCCGCAGAGCGGCATTTTCTTGGTTGAGGCGAAAAATTTCGTCAGTGAGTTGAATCACTTCGATGGATGATTCTATGGAAGGTTTTGCGGATGAGCCATTCTCACTGGAGATACTCGCGTTAGTGGATGAAGCAACCTCCTCTTTTAACTCAGTTTGGTAGTCTTCGATACAGCGTTGCCAGCGTGACCAACAGTTCTTTAATTGTCCCACCAAATTCGTCCCCGCCAGGGTTTGGCGCGGTTGGGGATGAATCTTCAGCAGAGCTGGAGTGGCGACTATTTTGAAATGTTCGGCTAAATAGGGCTGTTCTCCCACATCCACAATCATCAGCTCAAAGGGATACTCCCGTTTCAGGGACTCCAAATAGTTCTGGATGCGATGGATAGGTTTCCGGGAACTGGGACGCTCATCGACAAACAGCAGAAGCTGTAGTGTGGCTTCCGCATCCGGAGAGTTTTCATGAGCGACCTTGCAATTTGGTGTTAGCACTCTTAACGGGGCTTGCTTTAGGAGAACGTTGGCATTGACTGCCTAGGGGCTGGGGGGTCTTTGCTTCCTTATAATTTAATCTCTATTTTAGATTTTCCGCAAAACTAAAGGGTTTGTGATATTTATCTATCCATTTGCTGTCCCTTTCGTCCTAAAATCTTAAAAGACTCTCAACCTCCCAGGATATCCTAAACTTTTCATTATCTAGCAATTCACGACTTCTATTCACTATGGCTATCGGCTACGTTGCGCTCGTCCTTCATGCCCATCTACCTTTTGTGCGGCATCCAGAAAGTGACTACGTTCTGGAAGAAGAATGGCTATTTGAAGCCATCACCGAAACTTACGTCCCCCTCCTGCACGTCTTTGAAGGATTAAAGCGGGATGGGGTGGACTTTAAAATCACGATGAGCATGACGCCTCCTTTGGTGTCAATGCTCCAAGACCCTTTGTTGCAAGAGCGCTACGACAAACATCTAGCCCTACTCGAAGAATTAGTTCAAAAGGAAGTCGAGCATAACGAACAAAATGGTCATATCCGCTACCTCGCTGAACATTACGTTAACGAGTTCAGCCTGATTCGCCAAACCTGGAATCACTATGGCGGTAACCTAGTAACGGCATTTAAACAATTTCTCGACAGCAATAACCTAGAAATCATCACTTGCGGCGCCACCCACGGCTATTTTCCGCTGATGAAAATGTATCCCCAAGCGGTTTGGGCGCAAATTCAGGTGGCTTGTGAGCATTATGAGCAAACCTTTGGGCGCCCCCCGAAAGGAATATGGTTACCTGAATGCGCGTATTACGAAGGGGTGGAACGATTACTCGCCGATGCTGGCTTGCGCTATTTTCTCACCGATGGTCACGGGATCTTGTATGCCCGTCCCCGTCCCCGGTTTGGCACTTATGCTCCGATTTATACGGAGACAGGAGTCGCCGCATTTGGTCGGGATCACGAGTCCTCCCAGCAGGTGTGGTCTTCGGAAGTGGGGTATCCGGGTTCACCCGAATATCGGGAATTTTACAAGGATTTAGGCTGGGAAGCTGAATACGAGTACATTAAGCCCTATATTATGCCCAATGGGCAGCGCAAAAATACGGGAATTAAATATCACCGGATTACAGGTCGCGGATTAGGATTAGGGGATAAAGCGTTGTATGACCCCTATTGGGCGCGAGAAAAAGCGGCTGAACATGCGTCTAACTTTATGTTTAACCGGGAACAGCAGGTGGGTCATCTGGCGGGAATAATGCAGCGTCCGCCGATTATTGTTTCCCCCTATGATGCGGAACTCTTTGGTCATTGGTGGTACGAGGGACCTTGGTTTATCGATTATCTGTTCCGCAAGTCTTGGTATGACCAGGGTACTTACGACATGACCCACTTGGCTGATTATTTGCGGGATAATCCCTCTCAGCAAGTTTGTAAGCCCTCTCAGTCAAGCTGGGGGTATAAGGGATTCCATGAATATTGGCTCAATGAAACCAATGCTTGGATTTATCCTCACCTGCACAAAGCAGCGGAACGGATGATTGAGTTAGGAAGTCGCGAACCCGCTGATGAACTGGAATGGAAAGCACTTAACCAGGCGGCGCGGGAGTTACTCCTGGCGCAGTCGTCGGACTGGGCGTTTATTATGCGGACGGGAACAATGGTACCATACGCTGTGCGGCGGACGCGATCGCACTTGATGCGGTTTAATAAGCTCTACGAGGATATCAAGATTGGTAAAATCGACAGCGGCTGGTTGGAAAAAGTCGAAGAAATCGACAACATTTTCCCCAAAATCAACTATCGGGTTTATCGTCCGCTTTGACCTCTCCTTGGCTTGAAACACCATGGGAGCACGACATAATGTGGTACTAAAATATTACGCCCTTGGGGTGGCTTGGCGATAGCAGAAGCCGAAATGATGTAGAGACGTTGCATGCAACGTCTCTACTTTTATAACCACCTTGACGGTTAAAAATCATCCAGAGTTTTTAGGGGTGAACACCCATACAAGTAATCCATAGAAGTAGGAGATTTCCCAGTTAGGCAAATAGTTTTGAACACTGTCATTGCCATCGCATTTAAGAGCTTATCCAAAGCTTGAATACCCTTGACACTATTTACATTCGCTTGATCAAACCAGGATAGTATTTGCTCATCTGAGAACAGACTCCTAGAATTGGCTAAATACTTCTCGCAAAACTGCGTAAAAATCCTTTGCACAATTTTATACTGTATGAGAACCCACTCCGTCTGATGTGAGGCACCGAATGATTTTTTGCGGTAAACAAAATCATGGGGTAGCCATTGCCCAGCCATTTCTCGAATAATCATTTTATTCCAAAATAATGCGGCATGATGTTGAGGTGGAACAGCAGCTAAATATTCGACTAAACGATGATCTAAAAAGGGAACACGAGCTTCAATACTTTGACTCATAGCGCTGCGATCTTCATGCCAAAGGTTATAATCTTGTAAATAATAAACTTCTCGTAACATTTGTTTCTGAAACGAAGTACAATCAGGCGGATAAGATTTAATGCCTCTATCAAACAGGTATGACCCATCATTAAGGCTAGTTAGTTGTTTGAGTTGACTTGTCTGTTGCTCCTCTTCGTTCAATTGTTGGATATAGTCTTGCCAGTCCTTTGTCGAGCTATCTTCAGGGGCAGAGTATCCGCCAGCAAATTCATCAGCACCCTGTCCCAAAAGCATTACTTTGAGGTCAGGAAATAGGGTTTGGCAATAACGATGGAGTTCGTGCTTCAAAAACCAATCCATATTAAATTTTGGCGCATCCATTATCCAAATAAAATATTCAAAAGTTTCTAATGAAAAATGAACTTGTTCTAATAGCTTTTCCGAATCAAAATATACCGGATGAAACGGTAGATTGAGCTTTTGGCAAAACTGACGCGCTGCTTGGATATCTCCATTTTCTCTCGTGTAATCGGCTAAGATGCTGAAGCAATGTAATCGGTTATGGAATTGATTGGCAACAGCGACAACTGCTCCAGAGTCCAACCCTCCACTCAAAAAGGCTCCTACAGGTACATCACTCATCAGACGTTTCTGTACACTATCGACAAAAAGCTCGCGATATTCTCTGATATAGTCTTGAGGCTGGCGTGAGTCTGAGTTAGGCTCGGTGACCCAATAATTTTCTAAATTCCAATAGGACTGAATAATTAGGTTGGTTGTGTTAGCATCATAAAGCAAATAATGACCACCAGCTAACCTGTTAATTCCTCTCACATAGGATGTGGTAACGCTTAAATTAGTTAAATCCTGGAACTGAGGATGCCTTGGTACATCGGGATGGGCGAAGAGGGACATTAAAGTCGAGCTAAAAATGAGTAGGGAGCCAATTTGTGCGTAATATAATGGTTTTATTCCTAGGCGGTCTCGTGCTAAAAATAACTGTTGTCGTCGAGCATCCCATAAAGCAATAGCAAACATACCATTCAGTAAATGGAGTGCGTTGACTCCAATTTCTTCATACAAGTGCAAAACAATTTCGGCATCAGAATAGGTGCGAAATTGATGGGTGTTCCGTAAGTTTGAACGCAACTCTATATGGTTGTAGATTTCTCCATTGACGGCAACAAACATAGTTTTGTCTTCATTCCAAATCGGTTGTTGCCCTCCAGCTAAATCGACAATAGATAACCGTCTGAAAATAAATGACAATGGCGTTGAGTCAAATAATTGCTTGTCATCTATGCCGCGCCGATATAATCGTTCTCCCATCTGGTTTAGAATCTGTAAACGCTCTGATTGTTTGTATTGCTGGTGATTGTTTCCATCTATAAATCCGGCAAATCCACACATTTATATTGTCCGAGTTTATTGCTATATCGATTTATTATACACTCAATCATGTAAATTACGGCGATTTCTGATTTGTGGTGCTAAACTTGCAGGGGTGACAAGCCGATCAAAACCAGGGTAAGTAGTCGGACAAAAGAAAACGGCACGATAATTAAGTTTTGTCAATCGCCCTCGAACCCTTACTGTTGCCTGTTGCCTGTGACACACCGAGCGAAGTCGAGGTGTTGCCTGTTGCCTAATCTCAACCGTTAACTTTAATTGTGTCCACCTACTTAGGTAAACAAGGTCAGTTCGTTGTAAAATTGATTGGGATGCGCTAAGGAGTCGGACATAAATAAAGGTAACTGTGTTAAGTTTAATCAAAATACACAATCGTTCCACCTGAGTGCGATCGCGGAATTTGACAAAACTTAATGATCGTGATTTTTACTTTTATAGCGTTTCTCATAGGAGCAGGTACATGACTGAGGGTGCAAGCCTAGATCCCCTACATTGGGGTGTACCTCACGCTCTTGAGAATGGCTATATCCGACTACTGCGGTTAAACCAACTACTAAAAAAGATGAACAAATAATGTCCAGTGAAAACAAAGCTCAAAATCCAAACGAACAGAACCCAGAACATGAAAAACTCGTAAACAATCAGCCGTCAATTGAAGGACAACAGAAAAGTCAAGAAGAACTGACTGAGGAAGAGTTGGAGAAGATAGCGGGAGGGTTCCGTCGTGCGGGGAGATAATGGAGAATCCAGTCTAGTCTCTACGCAAAAGCTAGATTACTTGAAAACCACCCTATTTAGTTGTATCTTATGGCTCGCTATAGTCAAAAGTAGGGTGGGGAGATTCTCAAGAATAAAAGAGAGACTTGCCTCACGGTTGCTCATGATTGCCGTATCCTTATCTTGCATTAAAGATACCGCTTTGGCATCGTTAAGAACACTGATTCCTTTTGGTAGAGGAACCATTGTCAGTATAACACTTGAAAACCACTATATTGAATTGCTATGTGTCGAGTTGTAGCGTATTTAGGAGAGTCTGTACTGCTTGATGACTTGTTATTCAAGTCAGACAGTTCATTAATGAAACAGACCTACGCCCCACAAATGCTAAAATTACTGAATCTGGCTGGGTTTGGTATGGCGGCATGGGAACCAACGTCCCACAATCCGGAGGTTCCCTTCATTTACAAAACTGTTTCGGTTCCCTTCTTTGACCGTAACCTGAAAGTTCTAGCGCAAAAGCTGCGACCAACTTGTCTGGTTGCCCATGTTCGCGGCGTCATCTCCGATCCTAGCGCTAAGGTAAATATACAGAATGTCCATCCATTTCAGTATAAAGGGTTCAAGCTGGCTATGGCTCACAATGGCGACTTGGCTGACATGGATAAGATGAAATTTCACTTGCTGGAGTACATCAAACCGGAAATCGCCCAAAAGATCGAGGGTACAACAGACAGCGAATGGATCTATGCCCTATTGATGTCACAGATGGAAGACCCAACTAAGGATTTGGAACTCGACGAGATATTGCCAGCTTTGGAATCTACCTTAAAGATTATCAAGCAGGTTCGGAAAAAACTAGGAATTGCGGTAGCTTCTTGGGTTAACCTGTTCATCTGTGACGGTAACGACTTAGTTGCCACTCGCTTTACCTTTGACTTCGGTTGCTACGCCGACAAAATAGACGAGTTGGAGTTGGGGCTAAAAGACATGAGCCTTTGGTATACCTTGGGTCAAGACTACGGCTGGCATGAGAATGAGTGGAAGTTAGTCGGTAGCGCCAAGAACGCTAATTCTGTAATCGTTGCTTCCGAACCATTGTCGAAGGATATCACCAATTGGACTGAAGTGCCGGAGTACTCGGTTCTCTACGTCACCTCCGAGGGCGACTATCGGCAGGTGAAAATCGCCGAACTCGACATCTAAACCTTACCGTTGTGTCTTAATCATGAACGTGAACTTGAAACAAAAAGAAGAGTTTTTAAGCTCCTTGCCCCTGTTCCAGAGCTTGACATTAGGGGATTTGGAGGACATTCTGTTGTTTGCGGAACCCTTCTGTGTCGAAGCCAACACCATGCTTTTTCGCCAGGGCGAGGTAGCCGCTGGGATGTATTTGCTCAGCGAGGGGCGAGTCAAGTTATACGCTGATGTGCCAGGGAACGATCGCGTGGATATAGAAACAGTTGGCTCTGGCGATGTCATTGGGGAAATCTCTGTTATGGATCGCGGTTTGAGCTTGACTTATGCCCTAACGCTTGAGCGGACATCGGGCTATTTTTTGAGTAATTTGCAGTTGGAAATGCTGCGATCTAGTCTCAGATCCTCAGCATTGAACATCATGAAATGCCTGCGACTAAAAATCTGCGATCGCATTCGGTTAAAAACGGCACAAATCGTCGCTACGCTCACGGCTGGGGAAGCAGGAACATTGCCTGATTCTGGGGTACAAGAGAACAAAGGGCAAATTGATGCCCCTACCTCCCCCTTAACGTTAGATCACTCAAGGCTACAGTCACTTCCACTATTTCGCATCTTCACGCTTGCGGAATTGGAAGAGTTTCTCGCACCCATGCGGTTGTGGAATCTGCCACGAGGTCATATTCTCTACACAGAAGGTTCTCCGGCAGATAGTTGCTTGATCACAGTTCGCGGTGCTGTTCGCACCACGATTTACCGATCTGGCAAATACGAACACCTTGCCGTTTATGGTCCGAGTCGGCTGGTGGGAGTTCTGGGGCTGATAGACGGTGGTACATACCCAACAACTTGCGCGGTACGGGAACAGACAACGTTGCTGGAGGTGAATCAGTCTTACTTTGAGACTCTCTCTCAAGCCGGTAAGGAGATTGGCTTCAAGTTCCTTCACGTCGTTAACCAAGAATTGGCTTTGGATCTGCGGAAGCTAATCCTCCAGATCACAAGATTAGCGTCTCAGAGGCAGTTGAATACTCGAGTTTAGACTCAACTTGCGGATCACACAGCCAAAAAGACAAATAATCAAGTAGCCCTGTTTCTTTGCTCATGTTCCAGATGTGCTGTTACCGCGTCTGGATTATCTTGGCAGTCGGATTAAGGACGGTTTTGATCAGCTTCAACCATTTGGCAATCCTCACAGAGTCCGAAAAACTCTAGGGTATGATAGTAAATTTGAAAGTGGTGGTTATCTTGTAACTGGGTCTCTAAATTGTGGACAGGACATTCCTCGATGGGAATTGATCGCCCGCAGTTGAGACAGGTGAGATGGTGTTGATCCTGCAATAAACTGTAGAGGGATTCGCCAGTGGCTAGAGTCCGCATTTGTACCACTCCTTCGAGTTTCAAGGCATCGAGAGAGCGGTAAACTGTCGCTAGACCCATACCTTGCTCCCGATTACGTAACTCGATATAAATATCTTGGGCAGAGACAGCACGATTTAAGGTTTTGAGCAAATTTAAAATTCGCTCTTGAGAACGGGTGCGTTGGGCTTTCATAGATTTACGGGTTAATCGAGGGAAAATGACGTGGACTATTCAGAATTAGTCGTTCAAACTTAAAGAAGGTAATCTGCACAATTGGGGGATGCTCGTGAATCATCAGTATCAGGCTCGAATTTATGTTACACTGCGACCTTCTGTATTAGATCCGGCTGGCGTGGCAGTTGAGTCCGGGATTGGGCAACTTGGCATCGCAAAGGTTAAACAGGTACGCATCGGCAAGTATATTGAGTTAATGCTGACGGCGGCTAATGAAAATCAAGCCAGGGAGCAACTTGATCGCATCTGTGATCAACTCTTGGCGAATCCGGTGATTGAAAATTATCGATTTGATTTGGATGAAGTACAGGTACAGGTAGGGGCATCAACATGAAATTTGGAATTGTAGTTTTTCCTGGCTCAAACTGCGATCGCGATGTTGCTTATGTAACCCAGGATTTGCTAAACTGTCCTACCCGGATGGTTTGGCATGAAGAAACGGATATTTCTGACTTAGATGTCGTTGTGTTACCCGGTGGCTTTAGTTATGGCGACTACCTACGTTGCGGCGCGATCGCTCAGTTTTCGCCAATTATGCCCCATGTTATTACCCACGCTAACCAGGGGAAGTTTGTTCTGGGTATCTGCAACGGCTTTCAAGTCTTAACCGAAACGGGGTTATTGCCCGGAGCATTAGTCCGGAATCGAGATCTCCATTTTATTTGCGATCGCGTCCCCCTGAAAATAGAACGCACGGATCTGCCCTGGACTTGCGCCTATTCCACAGGTGAAATTATCACACTGCCCGTTGCTCACGGCGAAGGACGTTACTATGCCGACACAGACACCCTGAAAGCGCTCGAAGATGGGAATCAGATTGTATTTCGTTACGCCAGTTCCCTGGGTGAAATCGACGAAACCAGCAACCCTAACGGTTCCGTGAACAACATTGCCGGAATTTGCGATCGCACGGGTAAAATATTGGGGATGATGCCTCATCCAGAACGCGCATCTGACCCCTTGTTAGGCAGTACTGATGGCATCAAATTATTCCAAGGATTATTAGCTCTATTGAGTGATATGCAGCGACTTCAACCCGTCTAGTCAACTTTCTTTATGCTCTGTTAAACCGTAAATTTAATTCAACACTCCTAAGAAAGCCAGTGAACTCAGACAATCCCAACACCGGCTTGCCAATAAAACCAATCCGCTACCGAGATTGGTTAATTAGCACGAAGATGATTGACAGACGGTTATGGTTACGTTGGCAACACCCTCATGAAAATTTTGCTCGCTATAGCTATCCAGTCACGGATCGAGGCTTGACAGATTCCCTTCGTTATGCTAGACATCTCATAGATTTGATTATCGAGCTAGAAGAGGCAGAATCAAAAGCCGCTTCATCACGAGAATAAGTACACAAGAGCCAATTATTCTCCATAAATCGTCACCAGAATTTTACGGCGACGGGGTTTCACATCGCATTCTAAATGAAAGATTTGCTGCCAGGTGCCTAATTCTAACCTGCCATTCCTGAGGGGTACGGTGATAGAGGGTCCCAGCCAAGTGGCTTGCAGGTGAGAATGTCCGTTACCATCGTGCCAGGTTTGCTCATGTCCGTAGTCCTGACTGGGTGGAATCAGTTTATTTAACAGTTCCGGTAAATCCCGTTCCAACCCAGGTTCAAACTCGATTGTGCCAATGGCGGCGGTACTACCAATATTAAAGACATGAACCATTCCCGTCTCGATACCAGAGTTTTTGACAATGGCATTGACTTTATCAGTCAAGTCATGCATATCGCCATTTTTATCGGTGGCAAGTTGAATATAGTCTTGATGAACAGCCATTATGTTGATGGGGATAACTCTTTTCCATTTAAGCAGGAGGGGCGAGGATCGTCATTGGTCATTAGTCATTGGTCATTGGTAAGCCTATGGTTGATGTAAAAACGGTAAAAGAAAACCCGGAAAAATTAAGAATTAACGGAGTTAGACCATGTTATTAGAACTGAATCGGATCACTGTACCACCAGGACAACGGATATTGCTCTCAAATATAACCTGGCAGGAATTTGAGACAATTTTAGAGGATTTAGGCGAGCATCGTGCCGCTAGAGTGGCGTATGACAATGGAACCCTGGAAATTATGACCCCTTTACCTGAAAATGAAAGCAGAAAAGAACTCGTTAGTGATTTAATCAAAGCACTTCTTGAAGAATTAGATATTGAATTTTGCACCTTGGGTTCGACGACATTCAAAAATGAGGTGATGACTAAGGCAATAGAACCTGATAATTGTTTCTATATTCAAAATGAGGCAGCCGTTCGAGGAAAAAACCGAATTGACTTAACTCTAGATCCGCCTCCGGATTTAGCATTAGAGATTGATGTCACGTCTCGCACTCATCCGAGTATCTATGAAGCATTGGGAGTACCTGAATTGTGGCGGTTTGAAAAGGGAGGATTACAAATTAACCTGCTGCGAGATGGCAAGTATAGCCCGTCTAATTTTAGCCCTAATTTTCCTAAATTTTCACTCATTGAAGCAATTCCTAAATATATTGGTCAATGTCGGCGTTTAGGCAGAAACAAAACCATGAAGGCGTTTCGGGTTTGGGTACAAGAGCAACTGTAAATATTTAATGTTTAAATTCCATTTCTACTTTCTGTAGAGACGTAGCCCGCTACATCTCTACATAGTTACACCTATTAATTGTCGGTTTGAATCCATAAAGTTAAACGCACAGTATCCATCAGCCATTGGGGTACTCGCCAACTTAAGAGCGATCGCTTAATTAAATCAATAACAACGGCTTCGGTGAGAGTAGAAGCCTCCTCATCCCATAATACCCGCACCACACGCCCCTTACGCACCGGAACCTCAAAGACAAGTTCACCAGAGTATCCCGGTGGTAAAATGATTTGTTGCAGGTGTTGCAGGAGTAGAGCAGCGACAGAGTTTTCTAATCCAGTAACGCTGAGGAGTTGCACTGTGGCAATAGTTTCATCCTGAACCAGGGGAGAATCGGCGGAGGTGATATCAACGTTATCCGTACAGGTAAGTAGTATTTGATCCGAGGTAGAATTACCTGCAAGACTAGAGGATGAGCCATTAGCTGTGATTGAGGGAGAAATGCCAGAATCGCCTCGCGATCGCCTGAATTTGAGTCCCAAAAAACGCAGGGGAGATTGATCAAAAATCCCTTCATAAGATACCCCTTCTGGCATTTCAACGGGTACACAGACACAGATTCCCTTACCTTGCGGATCACTTCGGACTTGTTCACTGACGGCAACAAACGCCGTATAGGGTGCTAAAATCTGATAAGTCAAAGCTGTCTGTATAATTGCCTCAACCTGTTTCTTCTTTTCACAGTGCCACATTTGATTCATCAGATCTTTGATTCGCGCCCGCCCCCACAACTGCGCGATCGCACAATTCCCTTGTGGATCAAATCTCAGGTGAAATTCCTTGTGATAACGCTTACCCCCTGTAGCTGTGCCGGTAATTGTGAGAATACCCGCCTGTTCCTGATTAATCGGAGAAATGCGCCCAAATAAAACTAACGGTTGCTGGGTAAACAAATCTGGGGGAGTTGTCGGATAGATAATCGCTTCTCCCATTCCTTCCCACTCAACATTTATATTCGTCAGAACTGGATTATTGATGTGGCACAAGAATTCTTCGGTTACCTCCTGAGTTGATTCATCCTGACGCACAATCCGCGATGTTCCTCGCCCTAATTCAGCAATGCGATTTAAAAGAAACCGATTGGGTGAACTGCCAACGCCAAAACTATACAAACGATTTCCCGGTTTGAGATACTGTTGCACTTCTGCCAGAATTTCTGCTTCATTGCCAATATAACCATCGGTAAGTAATACAATACTGCGTAAACGTCCTTCGGGTGCGGCGGGGAAATTCAAGACAGCGCGAATTCCATTGAGTAAATAGGTGCCGCCATTTGCCTGTAATTGATTGATGTAAGTAAGGGCTTTGATCCGATTTTGCGGCGTATTGGCTAAGGGTTTGGCAGACAATTGCGTCGTGATATCGGAAAAATCAATAATCGTAAACGTATCATTAGGATTCAATCCCTGGATCAAGCGGCGCATGAGTTCTTGGGATTTGCGGAAGGGGTCACCTTTTTGAGACCCTGAAGTATCAATGAGAAAAACGACATCTTTGGGTACAATTTCATTGTGGGAATAATCCAAAGCCGGAATCAAATATAAGGCAAAATGACCGCCGCGTGTATCCGATTGAGTCAGTACCGTCGCCTGAGTGCGATCGCCGGATACTTGATAGCGTAAAATCAGATCTTTGTTGGGAATAGTGTCCTCTTCCCCCAGGAGTACGCGCACCAATGTCCCCTCATGTTCCACTCTAATCTGGTGCGAGGGAGAATTGATGTGGGAAATGGGAACCCCGGCGTCAATTTCCACCGTGATCCGAATATCATGTCCAGATCGGGTGCTAGGTGGGATAATCGTTGGCATAATCCGTGACGCATCCGCCACGCGATCGCTATCCCCACTCTCATCAATAGGAATCCCTGGACAAAAGCGGGGTGCTACCACCATCGGAAAGACAAATTCGCACTCACCGCCGCTAAATTTTAGGGTATCGGTATAGCGAATCGTTACGTCAATCCGTTCTCCGGGTTTAATATTTGCCAAGGATTGGGTAAAAATGTTATCACGTTCTTGTTCTAATAATCCTGCGGTTCGTCCTTCTTGGCGTGCTTGTTCATAAATCAGTTGCGCCTCTTCCCGTTTTTTAATCCCCCCTTTAATCACGCGATCGCCCAGTTTAATTTCCATCTCATCGACAACCGCCGCATCTGGCAAAGGGAAGATATAAATGGCTTCTAAGGGTTCCGCGAAGGAATTTTCAAAGGTTTGCGTCACCTCGACGCGGGATAAATTACCCGCCACCTTCGCCAGCACTTGTGTATGCTTCAATGGGAAAACCAAAGCATGTTCCCCAGTTTTGGTGTAAAGTCCACCTAGGGGTTTATGAGAGCGGAGTGTTGTATTGATAACCATAAGCACATCCTTCACCAATGAGGGGCATCTGTAATCAATGCTACTGTTGAATTTTGGCGTTTCAGGAGCAGTTGACTCCTTATGCTAGCGTTAGTGATTTTTGTACATCCAGGGAAAATCAACAAATATAAAGGATGAGGGGTGCAGTTTGACGCCTTCAAGGGCGGGATAGGAGCCGTTACAGGTGTTTATCGGCGACGAAATGATAAAAAAAGCTAAAGCTATGCCGAGATCTCTATCTCAGGTATGAGAATGGATGTGAAAGAATGAGTAATTTTTACTTATAACTAGGATGGCTGTGTCTTTAGGCTTACAGGGTTGTCTGCTGATGCTCCCCCTAGTTTGGATGATGACAGGGAGTTGGTTAGGGGTTACTGCTAATCCTGATCATGTTTTCAAATCAGCGACTGGGTTAGGGGAGAGCCTAATCGGTCAAGTTGGGCAGGTATCGGCTCAAAACATTGAAGCAGAAGCATCTTCGCCAGGGGCTTCAGCTTGTCCGGATACCCATGAGTTTCACCAGCAACATTCTGCGATCGCGTTTCCAGTCGAACATATAGCAGCGCTGACGATTAAGGTGATTGGCAATACAGTGTTTAGTCGTGAGGAACTAATGGATGCGGTTAAGGAAGTAACTAAACCTTTGGAGAAGCGATATGTCACGGTAAGATTCTTGCTGACAGCACCGGAAAAATACACCCAACGAGACGAGTTTGATGATCTGAACAACGTTCTGGAAAATTTACCGAATAACATTGCCGGAGCTATTACTGACCTTTATCTCACAAAGGGTTACATTAATTCTCAAGCAGAAGTTTCCAGCTTTGAGAATGGGGTTGTGGAAATTTGTGCGATTGAGGGAAGTTTAGATCAGATTCAGATTTTTGAAATAATTGATGCGGAGGAGAGTGGAAGCAGCCAGATTACGGAGAGTGAAAATCAAGAAGAAAAGACAAAGGTTCAAAAAGTTGAAGTAACAGGACGATGGGCATCTTATATTCGCGATCGCATTCAATTGGGTGCAGGGACTCCCCTGAATACGGCTGAACTGGAAGACCAACTGAGATTACTACGTGACGATCCCATTATCGGGGGTATAGAAGCCAGCTTAGTAGAAACCGGGGAAACAGGGCAAACTAATCTCGATGTTCGCTTCACTAAAGCAAATGCCTTTGAGGGTAGTGTACGTGCTGATAACTTTTCACCGCCGAGTGTTGGTTCTGAACGATTGGGCGTTGAGTTAAGCCATCGTAACTTAGCGGTTGTTGGAGATAAAATTTCCTTTTACCGTTCGGCGACATTGGGCGCTGATGTGCTGGATTTGGGCTATCAACTGCCGCTCAATTCAATGAACGGTACACTTAGACTGAGAATAGCACCCAATAGAAATGATATTATTCAGTCAGAGTTTGATGACTTTGATATTCGAGGAGAAACGGATCTATATGAAATAGTTTATCGTCAACCGTTGATACGCAAGCCTCGTGAAGAGTTTGCCTTATCCTTGGGTTTTACCTTCCAAGAAGGTCAGACGTTTATTTTTGATTCTTTAGGAATTCCCTTTGGCATTGGTCCGGATGAGGATGGGGTCAGTCGCACGAGTGTGATTCAGTTTGGACAAGAGTATCTGCTTCGTTCATCGCGGGGGGCGTGGTTTTTGGGTTCACAGTTTAGTTTTGGGACGGGTTTATTTGATGCGACGACAAATGAGGGGGAGGTTCCAGATGGACAGTTCTTGAGTTGGTTGGGTCAAGTGCAACGGGTGCAGCGAATCGGTGGGAATCACTTGTTGGTTGTTCAAGCTGAATTACAATTGACACCGGGTAGTTTATTACCAGCTCAACAGTTTGTAATGGGTGGGGGTCAATCGGTGCGAGGTTATCGGCAGAATGTGCGTTCTGGGGATAATGGGTTTCGCTTATCAATTGAAGATAGAATTACTCTGGATCGAGATGAGTTGAATAACCCGTCTTTGCTGCTGGCTCCTTTTTTTGATACCGGGGTTATCTGGAATCATCCCGATAATCCAAATGAGTTACCATCAGAGCAATTTTTAGCAGGTTTAGGTTTAGGATTGATTTGGTTTCCAGAACCAATACCTGGACTCGAACTGCGTGTTGACTATGGTTTACCTTTAGTGAGTATTGATGACCGGGGGGATAATTTCCAGGATTCAGGTTTGTACTTTAGTGTGAGGTATAGGTTTTAGCTATTTATAAAGGAGTTTACCCTTTTTGTCTACCAGGAATTTAAGTGATTAATTTGCTTAAGCAAGTAACGAGAAAAATGACAGATAATCCCGACAACTCTATAGAAAAAATTGTAAAAGAATACAAAGAAAAACTTCAGGAGTTGAAAAACAATTCCTATGTGCATCCTAGAAATAATTTCTGGCTTGCTTTCATTGCTCAGTTTTTTAGATTAAGGTGTTTCAGTAAAATTTTCCGAGGGAACCCAAAGATTCCAGAACAAAAAACTCCCGAATATTTTCAGTTTAGAAATACTATAATGAATGTGTTATCTGTACGTGATCAGCTTGCTCTGCTATTAGTTGAAAAATATGATATTGCTACAGATACACTAGATGAAATTCGTAAATTAGATCAGCAATTAAAGAAGCAAGAAAACAAAATTACTACAACAGTAGATTTGGCAGAGTGGCGCGAAATTCTAAAACCAAAAACTCAAGGGTGGTGGTGGTTTCTCGTTCATCCTTGGGATCAACATGATAGATTGTGGGGGTTTTGTACCATTGTTTGCTTAGCAGCATTTCTTACTTTTGTAGCCGATATTGTCCCACGGTTCTGGGCAGGGGGTCCAAGTACATTCGGAGCTGCGGCGATTATTGGATCGAGTATATTAAGCCTAGTCCTTGGTGGAGAGGCACTAAATCAAGTGTTGCGCGGACAAGAAATCTTAGAAGGAGTACTGAAAAATTTCAAGATTCATAAGTATTTTCATCAAGAGACGATGACATTTATTGCATTGATATTAGCGCTTACTATCTGGATAATTCATTTATCGTCACTTCCTCGGATTGCTGTTTATTTTCGTGAACAGGGATGCAAGGAATACTATCAGAACAAAGAATGCAATCAGAGCGAAGAATACTATCAGAACAAAGGATACAAGCCAATTAATGTAGCCAAGGCTGAGTCTGATTTTAAACGAGCGCTAGCTTTCAACCCAGATGATGAAGAAACTTATTTCTTTTTAGGTCTACTATACGAAGATTTAGAGAATTATGAGCTTGCTCGTACTCAGTATCAGATAGCAGCGATGGGAGGAAAAAATGAGGCGTATAACAACTTGGCACGTCTTTACATTCTTGATCAAAAATATATTGCTGCTGCTGGTGTATTGCAGCAGCTTCGATCACGCAAAATAGATGAAAATAATGTTGATTTGAAATATGCCTTATACAAAAACCTCGGCTGGCTAAAATTAAAACTTGGTCAGTTGGAGAGAGCGAAAGTTGACCTTCAGAGAGCCATTAAAATTGCCGATGATAAGGCTCCTGCTCACTGTTTACTAGCCATGGTAATAGAAGAACTAGAAAAACAAACAAAGAGTAAAGAGGCGCTCGTTGAATGGGAAAGCTGTAAAGAACACAACGAGGCTGCACTACCAGAGGACTTTATCTGGTTAAATATTGCACTGGAACGAGTTGATGCCCAGCAATAGCGCCAGTACTCTAACAGAAGTAGATTGATCAAGACAAGGAAATGCGTTTACCCTCACGAGGAAAATTATGAAACACACCAAGCTTTTTATAGGTGCTTTTGTTATATCTTTTACTACTGCTATTATTACAATGCCTGCTGCCGTTGCCAGCCGTGTTGTGATTAAGAATCCTAATGGTCGAGTAGAGCTTAAACCGAGAGGCGAGACTAATTTCCGTCCAATACGTTTTGGGGAGGAAGTTGGACGTGGAGATGAGCTACGAGTAGGTAGAGGAGCAGAGGTTGAGCTAATCTGTGGCGATACCGGTAATCTCATGCCACTATATTATTCTGGTAAAACAGAGTCAGTAACAGAACATTGCCCTGGTAGTCGCCGAATCATTCGGACTGGTTTTAATAGTAATAGACCTGGAGGAAATAATCCGCAGATCCCTTACGTAATTAGTCCTCGCATGACCTATTTGCTCACAGACAAGCCGACTCTACAATGGAATGAAGTAGAAGGAGCCGCAAGTTACACGGTAGGAATAGAGGACGAGAATGGAGAGTTGTTGTGGCAGAGGACGGTTACTTCAACAGAGATTGATTATCCTGAAGATGAGCCACCTTTGGAATGGGGAAGAAGGTATTTAGTAACTGTTGAAGCTAGTAACGGTGCATCCTCTCGCAACGATGCTGGCGGTCATTTAGGATTCGAGGTACTCGATCCAGAAAGTATCAAGAGAGTGCAAGATCAGGTAACAACGATTAATCAAAACTCAGCAGTAGAAGAAAGATCTATGAATATAGCTTATCTTTACAAGAAAGAAAACTTACTACTTAATGCTATTGAAACGCTCGAAAAATCTGTTGCTCAAGGAAGTCAAGCTCCACTGAGCTATATGCTGTTGGGTGATGTTTATGGGTTATCAGGGTTGAATTTGCACGCTGAAGCGAGTTATGAAATGGCAATCGAACTGCTAAATGCCTCCCAAGATCAATACGGTTTAAATGAAGTGCAGGATAAATTAGAAGAAATTAAGCAAATGTTAGATAATAGCAATGAAATGTTGGATGATAGCAATGAACGGCAACCTCAGATACTTACACCTATAGACATTTTATAGATCAATAGCATGACATTCAGGTCTAATCTTCACTCTTACCAAGGATTTCCAATCAGTGTAAAACCACTCCAATAGTAGGGATGAACGAACATCCCATCTTCTAAAGTCTCCCAATCAGCGGGTAAGGGGATGTTGCCCCTGGGTGTTATTAACTGCTGTCCCTCTATTCTCACGTCCCCTCTGCTCATGGCTAGTTGAGCCAGCCGTAGAGCTTCTGCTTTAATAGGTGTTTTTTTCAATTGCTCGTAAAAAGCTGCCATAAGAACCAGTGTTCCCTCATCATCAACAGACCAGAGACTTCCCAAAGCAGATTTTGAACCAGATTCCGTCGCTAAACCGGCAAATCCTAATTCTGATTGTCGATTGCCCACACTTGTGCGACAGGCACTCAAAACTAATAGCTCAACAGGCACGCCCTTCAGTTTTAGTGCCTCAAGTTGGTCAAGGCGTAGTTGCTCGTTTCCCCACAACTGGATAAAGGAGTTACTAAGAGAACCAGGCTCAAAGTGAGCATGAGTAGCTAAATGGATGATGCTAAACTTTCCCGATGAAATTTGCTCTTGGAGGTTTGCCTCGTTAAATTTATCGTTGAGGAAATCTTTGCCAGTCCCAGGCCATAATCGCTCTGCAACCACCTCCAACTCTACTGGTACTGCTGGTAAAGGGTTTTGGTCTTTGTTAAGAAATTCAGCAGCTCCCATCGCAAGGACTTGAGCTTTCTTGATATCCACGTAGGAAGTACTGGTGAGACTTAAGCTGGGCATTAGACCAACACTATATCTCTCTAAGAGCAACCCCTGCTCATCCTGTAGGGCAGCGACAGGAATTGAGCGCAACTTCTCGTCCATCAGGAACACGAGATTGTCAATGCTTCTGGCTTGTAAGTACTTTTCCAAAGGAGCAACTAGCCATTGATAGAACTGTTTAGCATAGTCATCAGCCTCAGAAGAAAAGTTTTTTCGATTTTTAATTTTTCGGTAGAATCGATTAGCTTCTCGACTGACTTTTTCATATGTAGCATCTGGCAGCCGTCGCCAAATCGCTTGTCCGCTAGAAGTCACCAGCACAAGATGCAGTTCAGAATCAAGCTGTCCTTGATCACGTAGAAACTGACGCCGACCAATGTTATTCCTCACCTGTCCTAACTGAGGCAATTCCCAAAGTACGTTTGCATCTGGTTCTTCTGAATTGATTGGGTCAAAAAGAGAAGCATTTGATGGGAGGAAGAACGCATAGATAAGTGCTGACCGAACTCCTGTTTGCTCCTCAATCGCTCGAAGTTCATCCTGAGCATCCTCTAGTGTTTTAATTGGAGTTCCAGACCGTCCTAGATACTGCTCAAACTCACTGGTGAACAATTCCTCTAGCTCAAAAACCAACTCTGGGAGAGGATTATTCGCCCTCAGATTGCTGATTTCAAGATTACAGTCAGGAGGACAATTGCCAGATATAAAAGAGTTATATTGAGGTGAAATCAAAGAGTTATCTTGAGTAACAAACTCAATATCACTAGGAGAAATACCTTGGCTTAAAATATTCGGTAAAGACTGTGGTGGCAAAATCAAAGAAGGTAGCGGCGAGACAACAAAAGAGTTATTTTGAGCAATGATCTGAATATCGCTTGGCGGAGTCCCCTGGCTATAAGAACCTGAAAAAGACTGTAGTGGCACAATTGAATTATCAGTGCCAGTAGTAATAGCTCCAGCAGTTCCGTTTAAAGAGGCATTTCCTACATCAAAGGAAATACCAACACCACCTCCATGTCGAATGATGACCTGACCTCCTGTACTCCCACCAGCAGTAGAAATGCTGGCATCTATATCATTCTGATCGGTAAACGTGCCTGTGGCGCGGAAAAATCCGTTGGCGGTAATGTCAACATCACCCCCTGTGCCGCTGTCCCCACCTTGAGCATTGATAGAGGTAACTTGAACATTTCCTTGAGCATCAAGGGTTACGTTTCCACCGTTACCAGCACTCCCACTGCTTACCGAACTGGTATCAATCTGTGCCGTGCTAATCTCACCAGCACCAGAAAAAGAGACAGTTCCCCCATTTCCCGAAACCGAACTCGCATCAATCTTTTCCGTGTCAATCTCACTAACACCAGAAAGTGAAAATGAGAGCGTTATCTGTCCCGTATCAGTATCAACAGTAATATCATCAGCACTAGAAAAAGAGACAGTTCCCCCATTTCCTGAAACCGAACTGGCATCTATCTGTGCCGTGTTAATCTCACCAACACTAGAAAAAGAGACAGTTCCCCCATTTCCTGAAACCGAACTCGCATCTATCTGTTCCGTATTAATCTGATCAGGACTAGAAAGTGAGAGCGTCATCTGTCCCGTATCAGTCTCATCAGCAATATCAACAAAACCGGAAAAAGAGACAGTTCCCCCATTTCCCGAAACCGAACTGGCATCTATCTGTTCCGTATTAATATCACTCGCACCCGAAAAAGTAATCGTCCCTCCATCTCCAGACGTCGCACTCGCATCAATCTCTGTCGTATTAATATCACCAGCAGCAGAAAAAGAGACAGTTCCCCCATTTCCTGAAACCGAACTGGCATCAATCTCTGTCGTATTAATACTCGCACCCGAAAAAGAGATAGTCCCTCCATCTCCAGACGTCGCACTGGCATTAATTTCAGCCGTGTTAATCTCATCAGCAGCCGAAAGTGCGATCGCACCCCCGTTGCCAGTTATTGCAAAAGCTCGTATTTCTCCTGAACGGGTATCAATAGAACCTGTGGTACTGGTTAAAGAAATTTGACCCCCATTACCCGTTTTTGTACTAGAAATCAGTGTCCCCTCACCGTTTCGACCCAAACGACCTGTGGTGGTGATATTACCTCCCGCTTGCAGGGTTATCGATCCAGCATTCCCTGTTGGATTAACGTAACTACCGATAGACTTAACCGTAACGTCCCCCCCAGCTTGTAACTCCACTGCACCTCCCGTACCGTCAGGAGTCACCGATAAAATGTCTCCAGAACTCGTATTAATAGAACCATTCGTACTAATCAGGGAAATCTCACCCCCATTGCCGTTGCCATAAACACTTACGGATGCATTTATACTGGCGTCCGCTTTGTCAGTAACAACTGGGATATTATTTGGATCGACTAGATCCACAATAAAATTCTCTATCGTCGTGATATTCCCCGATGCTTGCAATATTACAGAACCAGCATTCCCCGTATTCACACTGGTATCAATACTATCAAACACAATCGTGCCAGTCGTCGCGGTTAACTCGACAGAACCGCCTGCTGTAGTTAGGCGTGAATTAATCTGAATATCTCGACCTGCCTCAAAGCTAATCGTCTCACCAAATGTCTGATTCGTAAAATTCAAATTTGTCCCAGCCTGGGCAATAATATCTTGCTGTGCTTGTAGGAGAATATTACCCGTCAAAGCTGTCAACGCCGTGTCATCAATTTGAAAATCAACCGCATTCCCACCATCATTAAAGAGAATTTGTTCATCTACGCCAGGAGAAATCTGACTATTATCATCAGCCACCCCATCATCTGGCTCAATAATGATATCTCTAGGGTCGAGTAAGATTGTCCCATCTTGACCATTTGCCGCCGACACATCAACATGACCACTGAAGGCTAATGCGTCTTTTCCCGACACCTCAACAAAGCCACCATTCCCAGAATCACTCCCCCCACCAGCGCTAATCCTGCCATTAAATCCAGTAGCTTCATCCGCCCAAACAATCACCTGTCCCCCATTCCCCTCAACCAGTGCATCCGCATTAATCCTCGAATCTGCACTAACAACCGTCCGTAGAGCATTAGGTATAGTACCCTGACCTTGATAATCCCCTCCGACTCTCACCAATCCACCACCGTTCGTACCCGAAGCATTCACCGTAGCCCCAAATAAACCAACCCGCTGACCTAAAATATTCACCTCACCGCCAACTTTGCCCACACCTGAATTAGAGACATCCAACGTACCCGAGGCGTAGGCGAAGCCCGCCGTAGGCATCGCACTTCCTGCAGTTGTTGGTATCCTTGTCCCAGAATCCCCTAACTGCACCGTACCATCCGCATCTACCGTCAATCCCGTCTCCATACCCGTCGCCCCAACCGTCAGCAAATCCGGTAAATCCCGCGCGGTAAACTGTAACGCTTGTCCATCCACTGTCCGAGGCGCTTCAATCTCCAAACTCAACAAATGTCCCGACTGACGAATCCGGACTCGGTTTTTCCCCGGTACAGCCGCGATCGTAATGGTTCCTCCTGGCGCCCGGATTTCTCCCGTATTGACCACAGTACCACCCAGCAGCGTTAACGTTTGACCTTCCAACACCTCCAAATTGCCAGCATTAATAATACTTCCCGGTTGCATCGAATCAAACGCAAACTGACTCGGTGTACCGATTAAATTCGAGTAGTCATTCTCACCAAACCCATTGAACCAATACCCGTTCTCAAACCCCACACCAGTCGCCGTTGTCAGTGTAAACGCCGCCGGAACATTAATTTGAGCCTCTGAACCCAGCATCCAGCCCGCCGGATTCATTAACACTAAATTAGAGTTACCCCCCATCACCTGAATTAAACCATTAATCTGGGAGGGATCACCGCCAACAACTCGCCCGATAATATGCTGAATCGTAGGATCTGATAAAAAGTTGGCAATCTGACCCGAATCTAAGCCAAACTGCTCAAAACTGTGGAACAGATTTGCCCCATCTCCCGAAAACGTGCCACCGTGGATATCGAAGCGGTTTCCATCCGGTGTTACCATCGTCCCCGTGCCATCTGCTGCTGGAGTAATGGATTGAGCATAGGTAGAGGAAGGAGCGAACATTCCTGCCAACAAGAGAAGCAGAAAACTCCAAACCGGGCGAACTTTGGGATACGGCATGGTTCAATACCCTTTTAATCTCTCTCAGGAAAAGTTTCCCCTATAAACTGAGTTTTTTTGCCAAACGACCAAAAAACTTAACAAATCCTGCGTCTTCTTCTCTAGAGTCAACGGCTAACTCAGGGCTTTCCTGGAACAGGGGTTCAAGAGTCACCACTGATATAGCAGTAGACACATCTATTAAGACAAACGAACTGTTGTAGAGACGTTGCATGCAACGTCTCTACTAAATGATTTGTCCTAACCGCTATGGCGGTTGCTATACAAGTCTGACTTTTCACGGAACGTCTCGAAATCTAGGAACGTCCGGGCGGGTTTAGTCGCATCTGGATGCAACCAAAAAGATAGTCGTGAAACCCGCCCCTACATAAAACCAAATTCCCCCAAAGAGCGTGAATAATGACAGACAGAGCCGTTAACTTTCCACGTCCGTATCAATTTCTAGGTCGAGGGTGTCTTCATCAATCTGGACATATAAAATATTCGGTTGACAACAAACCTGGCAATCCTCAACGTAAGATTGCTGAGAGCCAGCGCTAATGTCAATAAACGTGACGTTGGATTCGCCACAGTAGGCGCAAATATATTCTGCTGTGTTTTCCATTATAAATGATGACTAATGACTTATAAATAAGGGCGGCTTTTATTCCTCAGTTATTGGTAACCAGCAAGACGAAAGTGGCTAAACCCGCCCCTAACATTGACTCATGACTGATGATTACGCTCCCAGAGTTGATGGAGAATTTGGACATGAACCTCACGAGTAATCGGATAAAAATAGGTGAAAACCAAACCGCAAATTAATATCAGCGTGGGTAAAGGACCAATAATCATCCGGATGGCGAACAAAGCCGACTCCGGTTGCACAGGATTGGGTTCTCCCGCCACACTAGGAATAAACCCTGCCCAGTCGAGTATTTTCCCCACTAAAAAGAGTGCGATCGCAAAACCCATTTTCTGAAACAATACCATGAAGCCATAGAAAATTCCCTCCCGCCGTTGTCCGCTGTTAAGTTCATCAAGATCAACCACATCAGGTAACATTGACCAGGGAATCAGATAAGCTGTGGCAATGCCAAACCCAGCCAGTACAGCCAGACCATATAATAAACCAACTTGACCGGGTTGGAGGAAAAATAATCCAGATTCTGCCAAAATTAACAACGGCATCCCGATTAAATAAACCGCTTTTTTACCCACTCGTTTACTCACGAAACTCCACATAAACATCATCGTCAGTGCCGTTCCTTGCACCGCGATCGCGACTTGGGTAAAATGGTGATCAGGTAATCCCATCCAGTTAATCACAAAGTAAGGCAAAATCGCGGCAGTTATCTGTACGCCTAACCAGGAGCAAAGATAAATGCCCATGACACACAAGAAGGGGCGATTGGTGAAGATATAGCCAATCTGTGATCGCCAGGGTAACGATGGAGGGACAGGCGCATTCAATGTCTCTGGTTCTTGAGCCTTGAGAACAATCTTACGAGTACCTAAAACACTGACGTAGACGGACACAACAGCGCAAGTGGCACAAACAATTCCTAACACTAAATATTTTTGGCTAGGGTGTTCAACCATGGAAAAGATAACTTGAGCTAAAACTAATGCCAAAATCGCGCCGCCAACAGAAAATGCCGATTTAAAACTGATCAAGCTAGTACGTTCGTGATAATCTTGAGTCAGTTCTGGGACTAGGGCAGATAGGGGCAGTAGCACTGATGTAAACGCAGCATAAAATAGCACCCCCACAATGCCGTAGTAACCTAATAAGGCTTGCTGATTCAACGTTCCATCGTTACTAAACGTTGGCACAATCCACAGCAACACAAAAAATACTCCCAAAGGAACTGCCCCACAAACAATCCATGGATATCGTCGTCCCCACGGTGAACGGGTGTGATCACTAAGCCAGCCAATCATCGGATCATTAATCGCATCCCAGGCTTTGCTAATCAGCAGGACACTACCTGCTGTACTGGCATTAAGTCCAGCGACATTGGTAAGAAAAAATAAGAAGAAAAATGATAAAATGTTGCCGGGAATTGCTGCTGATAACTCACCTAAGCCATAGGTGAATTTGGTGGTAAAACTCAGCTTTTTCGCTTCTGGCTTCGGTAAGGCGGATGGGAGAGGGTAATCCATAGAGTCGCGATCGCACAATTAAGGTGGATAGTTGGGGCAAGCATATCAGACTCTCCATCCATCGCTGTGATCCAGGTTTACCACCGTGCTAATGGCAAGAATAGCACTGACGACGAACGGTGCGATCGCGTTGCCTCTAATCGGTGATTCTGTGGACAAAGGTGGAAAACTAGGCATAACTGTATCCATCCTGTCGGTGAATAGGTTGGCAGTACTTGTGGTTGATAATCTGAAGCTTGCTTTTAGCTGTAGAAATATCAAACTGCCCAGTCGCTCGAACCGTAACACGCCCAACATGAGTACCTACATTTTTGCCTGACCTAACAACAGCTCTCACCATGTCCCCAGTTTGAAACCCGTGAACAACCTTTACCCTTTTTCGGACAGCTAATTCACCTTTTTTATTGACTTGGGGAAAGCCAAACTTGGTGATGTTACACATCCGCCTATGGCCGTAACCTGTGGCTTTAATCATCAAAGGTTTATTCACTTTGACTATGACCTGCTCTGGTGTTGAACTCCCCACAGCTACAGCATCTCCATAGTGGGTTTTATCTAAGCCCAAGCGAGTGCGATTGAATTTAGTTTGCCCTCCGGTGCCTGTTTCTACGGGTAGCCCTTGGCCCTTAAGTCGTTCAAACAAAGCCCATCGGGTTGTATTAACGGCGGCGGCATCTACCAACGGCTTTTTGATTTGAGCTAGAACCCGCTTGAGGACATCAGGTTTGCCTGACAAGAAATCTTTGATATCTTGATTACTCTTGCTTTGGTTGCAGGGGTGGCAAGCCAGGGTTAAGTTGCTCACACGGTTACTACCGCCAAGTGACCGAGGTACAACGTGTTCGACCTCTAACCGAGTATCCTTTGCACCACAGTAAACACAGCGCCGAGCCAACTTGGTGAGCAGATACTCACGGACTTCGTAGCCAGCCAAAGAGCCTTGTTGATACATCACTCCTGATATCTCAGGATTTTGCATCTTGGACAAATCGAACTTTACTAGCTCTTGGCTGATGGCGGTTATTGGGCAAACCTTGATCAATCGCCGCACCCAGGTCAAGGTGTTTTCTACTCGACTGTTAAGGGAGGGCGGTAACCAACCTGATTGACGGCGACGGTTATCGAACCGTGCCGCACGGTATCTGGTTTTACGGTTACGCCTCGACCTGCGTAATTGGCGACGAGTGGTCAATGCATCCCGAATTGCAAACCCTCTGTGAGAAAGCTCCGCCGCCCAAACAACTACGGAACCTTGGAGAATAGCTAGTCCCGTTGTTTTAGCTCCCGGATCGATTTTGAGTCGAAAAAGCTGAGTTTGGGAATTTTCTTTGAGCCTGTCATGGAGAATGATTGTAAACGGATAACGGCGAAACACTGAGGCTTTCCCTTTGACCAGCAAGCGTCTTGCTCGTGCTGGGTGAGTGGGGTCAAGTGGCTTTCGGTTTTTGTCGAGGACAAATACAAACATAAGTTGGATATCTCGGATTATTCCGGTAACGTTTTCCTCGTCAAAGCTATCTGGGCTTTTTACACTCAAATCACTTCTTTAGTCGAATACAGATGTTTAAATTTGAGCGACAGTAGCTTAAAGCTGGAAAGCACCTTAAGGTGTCATGACCCAGGTAGCGTAGTTCATTAAAGAACTGAGACTGGCTATCTCTACAGT
>NZ_JAVJZI010000052.1:0-26466 GCF_040223135.1 Coleofasciculus sp. G3-WIS-01 | reverse complement strand
TGGTTAGGGTTTGGGTATTTCCTGTTTGAATAAGGTTGACGTGATATTCGGTGGTCATGGTAATTCTCCTCATGGAACCTGAGTCGGGGCGGGTTTATTCACATCTGGATGCAACCCAAAAGATAGTAGTGAAACCCGCCCGGACACAATTTTCCCATCTCCCACTCAAAACTTACATCCATGAGTGTTTAACGCCAGGGTAATTAGGACATCAAATAAACACCGTTGATTGTTTCAATGCAGACAGACGTGTCTAACTTTTGGGGTTGTTTTATAAGAATCCGAGTCGTCTTTAGACGACTTGTGCTTTTAGCCAAGAACTTGAGTTCTTGGCGGGGGAATGAACCTTAGTAGGGGCGGGTTTATTGACATCTGGATTTAACGGAAAAGATAGTAGTAAAACCCGCCCCTACACAATTTTTCCATCTCCCACTCAAAACTTACATCCATGAGTGTTTGCAGATTAAGACTTCTGAGCACAGAGTACACCAAACCGAATCAAACCACGCCGATACCCCCGACTCATTAACCCCAATGATAGCGCCGCTTGCACTGTACCCCAACCACTTCTGAGTAAACCCATTAACGCTTGGGTTTCAAACGCTGAATCAATGACAATATCCCAAAACGGTTCTACTGCATCTGACCAATCATCCGTGCGAATATTAGAAAAGGATAACTCACGGGCAATTGCTTTGTACTCTGGCAACGAAATCACGTAAGGTAAACAGTAAACCTGATAAATTTTCTCTAAATGCCCCTTTTCATCCGCCGTCAATTCTCCCGTGGCTGGCGTAATTGGACGATGACACCACGTCGCCATCAGAAACGTTCCGCCCGGTTTCAGGACACGGTAACATTCTGCCAGAAACCTCTGCTTATCGGGTATATGTTCCCCACTTTCTAAGGACCAGATTAAATCAAAACAGTTATCCGCAAAGGGCATATCCAAGGCGTCAGCTACCTGAAATTCCACCTCAGCCTCCAACCCCGCCTCTTTTGCCCGTTCTGTTGCTCTCGCCGCTTGTACCGGACTCAGGGTAATCCCTTGTACTTTAGCACCGAACCGTTGGGCTAAGTCCAGAGAACTCCCGCCAATCCCACACCCCACATCCAAGATGTTCTCCAGATGCTGTACTTCACCCCAACTCAGCAGTTCCTCAATTAAATCAATTTGCGCCTGACGCCGACCTTTTTTCTCGCGACCCATCGGACCATAATAACCATGGTGCATGTGTTCGCCCCAAACCTGTTCCCACAGTCCAGATGAGGCGTCGTAAAACTGCTGAATTTGACGCTGAAGTGTTGAACTCATTACTTGTCCTTTGTCTTATGTCTTAATGTCTTATGTCTTATGTTTTTACCCTTTTAGATTTTACAGTGGTTTGCAACTCAATGAACTGATTTATTCATCAAATCTGATGGGAAAATCCATAAAAATGTGATAAAAGATTTTAAAGACTCTATCCAATTGACTCAGGGCGGGTTTTGCCAAACAGTGACAGGTAACAAGCCTGCTTAAAGGCGTCAACCCGGCTCTACACTATAATTTGTCACATCTCATGACTATTCCGCGCACGATTTGCCTCGGATTCCTAACCATGATTACCATAGGCACGTTTCTGTTAATTTTACCCATTTCTACCCAGGATGGAACCTGGACTGATCTGATTACCGCCTTATTTACCGCCACCTCGGCTGTCTGTGTCACAGGTTTAGCCGTAGTCGATACCGGCAGTTATTTTTCTGGCGTCGGTCAGGTTTTTGTCCTCGCCCTATTCCAGCTTGGGGGGTTAGGGTATATGACAATCACGACGTTTATGTTACTCTTGGTGCGTCGGCGGTTTAATTTGCGCCATAAAATAGCGATTCAACAAGCCCTTGACCTTCCAGGTTTAGAAAAAAGTACGTTTGTTATTCGCTCAATTATTGCCACAGCCTTGCTTTTTGAATTAACCGGATTTTTCCTGTTGTTACTCGTATTTGTTCCAGAACATGGCTGGAATCAAGGATTGTGGCTGGCCCTTTTTCACAGTATTAGCGCCTGGAATAATGCCGGGTTTAGTTTGTTTGCGGATAGTTTAATGGGCTATCAGTCATCTATTTTGTTAATTGGGATTATTTCGGGACTGATTATCTTGGGTGGAATTGGTCAGCCGGTCATTTTTGAAGTGTATCTATGGTTACGCGATCGCGTCATGAATAAGCATGAAAAACTTACCTTTTCTCTGAATTTAAAAGTGGCAACCAGTACCACACTATTCCTGTTAATCCTAGGCACAATCGCCTTTTTCTTTGTGGAGGTCAATAATCCGGAAACCCTAGGAGAATTGAGTCTACAGAATCAAGTGTTAAACGCTTGGTTTCAATCAGTCACCACGAGAACCGCAGGATTTAACGCCATTGATCTGGGTAAAATGACAGCAGCGGGTTTATTTATGACAATTGCCTTCATGTTTATCGGTGCAAGTCCAGGCGGAACCGGGGGCGGTATCAAAACCACGACGTTTCGGGTATTGGTCAGTTGTACCAAAGCCATGTTACAGGGCAAAGAGGAAGTCTATCTTTACGAACGTCAGGTGCCCCTGAACCTGATTTTAAAAGCCATGGCGGTTCTAGTCGGTTCCGTCGGGACTGTAATTCTAGCAACCATTTTAATCGCGATCGCAGATCCCCAGGTTGACTTTATCCAACTCCTATTTGAAGTGGTGTCTGCCTTTGCGACAGTGGGGCTATCCACGGGAATCACCGCCAGTCTCTCGGCTTGGGGAAAACTGATTTTAGTGGGAACGATGTTTATCGGGCGGGTGGGTATTTTGGTATTTATGGGTACCCTGTTGGGAGATCCGCGTCCTAGCCACATCCGTTATCCGGAGGAAAATCTACTGGTGGGATAATGCTAATGTCACCGAGGTCGAGTTATCATCAGTTAGGCTTGATTGAAGAAAGGACAACCGTGTGAGTTGGACATCTGTAGGGTTCTTGCGGAACCTGCGCCGCGAAAATAAGCAATTTGCCGTCATTGGTTTAGGGCGGTTTGGGCGGGGAGTTTGTTCCTCCCTGCACCACTTAGGATACGAAGTTCTGGGAACGGACATTGACGAAAAACTCGTCAGTCAAGTCTTGACGGATCAAATCGCCGCCCACGCGGTTCTACTCGACTCCACCGATCCTAAAGCCTTAAGAGAGGCGGGAATTTTTGAGTTTGATACGGTGATTATTGCGATTGGCAACTATTTACAGGAAAGTATTATTACCACGCTCAATATCAAAGAAGCAGGAGTTCCTTATGTAGTGGCTAAAGCTTCCTCGGAAGTTCATGGTAAACTCTTAGAGCGTGTTGGCGCAGATCGAGTTGTCTATCCGGAATACGAAGCCGGTTGTGCCTTGGCGCGATCGCTGACTCAGCCGTCTATTTTGGATCGCTTTGAATTAGACCCGCATCACAGTATTGTGGAGATATCAGTTCCCGAAGAGTTTCATGGCAAAACCGTGATGGAACTGCAACTGCGGAATCGCTATGGCTTAAACTTATTGGCGGTTGGTCAAGATGAGCAGTTTGAGATTAATCCCGCCCCCACAACTCGCCTGTTTAAAGGGTTTGCCATGGTGGTGATTGGCTCAAATCGAGATATTGAGCGTTTGCCTATTTAAAGGGAACAGTTAACAGTTAACAGGGAACCTAGAAGAGGTAATGTAGGGACTCTTTTGACTACTATCCTTTATTCTCTCACCTAGATGTGACTCGCGCCCGCCCTGATTCCCCTATCTTTGATCATTAATAATTCATAAAACTTGAATTTCATCCAATTGCGCGATCGCAACATCTGCATCCTGGAAATGAACTGATGTTCCCCAGCTAATTCCAATACAACCCGCCGCACCCGCACGACTTGCCATCACCATGTCCCCTGCTGAATCTCCCACCATCAGCGTTGCACTCGCACAAACGCCTAAATCTTCACAGGCTTGCAGAAATAGCGCCGGATCAGGTTTACTCAATTCTGTATCAACGCCTTGTTGCAATTGAATATAAGGCTCTAGCTGGTGACGTTTCACAAAGGCTTGCACCCCTGCAGTCGAAGCCGCCGACAGAATTCCCAATTTTAAACCCGCTTCAGACAGGGATTTGAGGACATCTAAACTTCCGGCAAATAACGGTGAAGTCCCGGCTGCATCCTTGAGATATCGCTCCGCTTCGGCAAAGGCATTATGGGCAATCTCCAGAGATTCTAACCAACCACGCCCCGTTTCGGCAATATAAGCCGCTGCAGCAATTTCACTTTCCCGACGGCTACCCACCGCCATTAATCCCGTCGGATCAAGGGTATCATCCTGAATCCCAAACGCCATCAGCAAGGGTTCGCCAGTACCGGGGATTTGAGCATCAATCAAGCGCGATCGCTTATATGCCAATTCTCGCAAAAAGACTTGTGAGTCTTCTAACGTCCCATCTTTATCGAAAATGATCGCTTCTATATTCGGGAATGTCATCTCCCGACAGCGAATGGTTACCAAGGGTTACACTCCTAGAACACGGCACATCAGCTATTAGAGATCATTTTCCCATGTTGCTGATAATTCGTACAGGAGGGAGCGGAGTTGACACTCTGTGGTCTGCTGCATTGTCGCTTTTGCGCCCCGAAATTAATTATCGGGGCTACCAAGCTCTGGTGATTTACGTGTAGGGGCGGGTTTTACCGATAACATTTTGCTACAAACCAATAACGTGACTAAACCCGCCCTTGGGAAAACAGGCGGAGTTAGTCAGGGCGGGTTTTGCACAAACGTTACCATTAATAGTGCAAATAAAATCCCTAAACCCGCCCCTACAAACCTTATGGCGTCTTGTACCCCCCAGCATAAGTAATGACACACATATTTTGATACTGGATATGATAGCCAAAAGCTACACCCGCGACTTGAAAAGCTGAATTAAAGATATTTTTTCGATGCCCGCGAT
Source organism: Coleofasciculus sp. G3-WIS-01 (assembly GCF_040223135.1). Taxonomy (NCBI): domain Bacteria; kingdom Bacillati; phylum Cyanobacteriota; class Cyanophyceae; order Coleofasciculales; family Coleofasciculaceae; genus Coleofasciculus; species Coleofasciculus sp. G3-WIS-01. Next base: position 21,503 of record NZ_JAVJZI010000052.1, on the reverse strand, counting down.
CGCGCACACCATCATCGATAATTAATTGCATGATAATTTCATCTGCCTGTGCCACACCATAAGAAATATTTTCACCCGCCGTGATCTGCCAACTCCCATACCGATTCAGGCGGATAAAAGGAGTGCTGCGATCGCTACCAATATGCCCAATACTTCCTGTTTCTCCTTGATCACGAACATGATCACTCGCCGCTTTTGACATCCCCAGAGATAGTTTGAACGGCGATAAGGGACGAGTGGATTGGAGAAAATCAATCGCCTCATCAACAGCGTTTACACCTTCAATTGTGCGTAAAAATACCTGTTGAGAAAGTTTTACCTGATTTCCGGAAAAGCGCTGTTTCCAGTTGTTTAAAAGCGTAAGATAAGACGTAGGCTTTGTTCGCACTTTATTCATTTCCTCAATCACCCTCAATTCCAATGGCGAGAGAATAATTGTCTGTGCTGAATTCATTGTTTATCCTTGGGTGTGGGATATCACACAATTACAATAGATCTATTGGGTTCTGGGAAAACGGCTCACGGAAGCCACCCTATCCGTGCTGTCACCAAAAACCCTACTATATACTCGCTTGCTTACCAGTTTCTCAGGAACAACGCTGTGCAAATTCCTCGACTGCACCCAGACACCATCGCCCAAGTCAAAGAACGAGCAGACATTGTTGATGTCGTCTCGGAGCGAGTTGTACTGCGAAAGCGGGGAAAGGAATATGTAGGCTTGTGTCCCTTCCATGACGAAAAGACACCCAGTTTTACCGTTAGTCCCGGCAAACAAATGTACTACTGCTTCGGCTGCGGTACGGGTGGAAGTGCGATTAAATTCCTCATGGAAGTAGAAAAACAGTCCTTCAGTGAGGTAGTCTTCGACTTAGCACGGCGGTATCAAGTGCCGGTGCAAACCCTGGAACCTGAACAACGCCAGGAATTACAGCGTCAGTTATCCTTACAAGAGCAACTGTATGAGATTGTGGCACTAGCCGCATCATTTTATCAACATGCACTACGACAACCCCAAGGACAGCAGGCGCTGGAGTATTTACAATCTCAGCGACGTTTGGATGAGGAAACGATCCAACAGTTTCAGATAGGGTATGCGCCGGCGACGTGGGAAACCCTGTACCGCTATCTAATCGAGCAAAAAGGCAAACCGGTACAACTGGTAAAAGATGCTGGATTAATCTTGCCACGCAAATCAGGAGACGGCTATTATGATCGGTTTCGCGATCGCATCATGATTCCGATTCATGATCGTCTTGGGCGAGTCATTGGTTTTGGCGGGAGATCATTAGGTGATGAACTTCCCAAATATCTGAATTCTCCAGAAACGCCTCTATTTAATAAAGGGAAAACCTTATTTGCTTTAGACAAAGCCTACAACGCCATTGGGGATAAGGATCAAGCCGTTGTCGTCGAAGGCTATTTTGATGCGATCGCGCTGCATCGAGTGGGGATTCAAAACGTTGTCGCCTCATTGGGTACAGCCTTAAGCCTGGAGCAAATGCGCCAACTACTGCGTTACAGCGAATCCAAACAAATCATCCTCAACTTTGACGCCGACAAAGCCGGAACCACAGCCGCCGAACGCGCGATCGGAGAAATTGCCGACTTAGCCTATCAAGGACAAATTCAACTGCGGGTACTCAACCTCCCCGATGGTAAAGACGCCGACGAATTCCTTACCCATACCCCTGATGGGGCACAACAATACCAACAGCTCTTACAAAATGCGCCCTTATGGTTAAACTGGCAAATTGATCAACTCCTAATAGGTAAAGATCTCAAACAAGCCAATCAATTTCAACAGGTGGCACAGAAAATTGTCAAATTGCTGTACAAATTAGAAGATATTAATCAACAAACCTATTATATTGATTATTGTGCCGAAAAGCTGAGTCGCGGAGAAGCCCAAATGATTCCTCGACTCATCCAAATTTTCCAGACTCAACTCAATAAATTACGCCAGACTCCGATCAAGAAAGATGATAAATCCAATCTTAACCAGAAAAACTCATCGATCTCGATCGACTTATCCATTAGCCAAGAACACAGTCTACTCGAAGAAGCGGAAGCCTTACTCTTACGAATTTATCTGCACCGTCCCGAATATCGCCAGACTATTATTGAAACTTTAGATACCAAAGATTTGCTATTTAGTCTTTCTCCCCACCGATTTTTATGGCAGCAAATATTAGACCTGCAAGCCATCGCTCAACCCATCCTATCCCAGCAACCTGAAAAGCTCATCTCCTTACTCCAAGACCGCAGTATCCAGTTTCCAGAGGAGATGGTTATGGTGGAACATTTATTCCACTTAAATGAAAAGCGTATTGAAGATATTACTCGCACTCCTTTAGCCATTCGCTCCGCCGCTGCTTGTTTAGAAGTCGTGACGTGGAACAAGCACAAGCGATATTGTCTAGAGCAGTGGAAAACTCTCAATGTTGCCACTGACCCAAACCGTAAGGACTACTATTCTGAAGGAATTAAGGAAGCCTATAAACGCTTGCAAGAGTTACAGAAAATGCGTCAAGCTAATATGTTAGACATCCACAAATTCACCCCCATTTAATATCATGTCCGGAAACTTTTAAAAGCAAAATAAAGTATCGCGGGTTTGGCGACCTGTGGTAGGGTTTGTACCTGTAGCCATTTGACACAATTGTTCTTCGGCTTTAGGATCAAGAAAAGCATCGGTAAAATCAGCCCCTTCAATCGTCGCGCCATCAAACTGAGCATTGAAAGCGTAGGCACCTTCAAGCACGGCATTTTTCAAATTAGCACCGTTCAAACGCGCTTTATCTAACGTTGAGTAACTGAGGTTTGCTCCTTCCAAGTTTGCCAATTTCAGATTAGCACCAAAAAAACTGACTCCCTGCAAATCGGCATGGCTAAAATTACTTTCTCGCAAATCCGCTTGGTTAAAACTGGCATCAGTCAGCACACGCTCCGAAAAATCTGAATTAACCAAAGATTGTTTGGTATAATCCACAGCCAAAGCTGGGGCGGCGGGAAGCATTGCTATAGCAAAAGGGCTAGCGATAAACATCCATAAGCTAACCACCCAAACTAAAATGAATCTGAACATAGTTTTGGCAATCTGTAGATATTTATTTATATAATTATCCTACCAGTCAATCGTCATCAATCGCCCTGTCAAAAAGGGGTTAATTTTCGCTCCTTTGAGTATGACGAATGACCAATGACATAAACAAATGACAAATAACAAAGGACAATTAGGAGAACAACTCGTTGCCACCTGGTTACAAGCACAAGGTTGGACTATCTTACATCATCGATGGCATTGTCGTTGGGGAGAAATCGACTTGATTGCCTACTGGGATTTAGAGGAGAGGGAAAATCCTCTATCTAATCTGGGTAGAAACCCCCAACTCCATCCCCCTACCCCCCCACCACCAAACGCTGAGTCATATATCTTAGCATTTGTCGAGGTAAAAACTCGCAGTCGAGGGAATTGGGATGCCGATGGTGGGTTGGCAATTACATCCTCTAAGCAAGCCAAACTTTGGCGAACAGCCGAACTATTTTTAGCAGAACATCCCGATTTAAGTGATCTTCCTTGTCGGTTTGATGTCGCCCTGGTTCGCTACCACCGTCTTTGCCAAAGCTCACGCCCTGTTGCCATCAGTGACGTGTTACCAACTTCAGCCCCTCAATTCGGTGAACCGTTTACTCTGGGAGGACATGAGCTTATTCTACAAAACTATATCGAGTCAGCTTTCTGTTGACGAAGGGCGGGTTTTGTAGATCACTTATCGGTAGATACTCCTTAAATGGTAAAACTCGCCCTGAGGAAGGCATGGCTTTTGTACTCGTCCCGATGTTGGAGTCTGATTGATGGGAACTCCTTACGCTAATGTTTCTGGACAGTATCCTAGTCCCATGGTAAATTGTTGGCGAAACGCTTCAATATCCGTCTTATCAGGGTGACCATGAGACACCACCGCGACTTGGTAGCGACGCATGACATCGATAGGAGATTGTCCCGTATCGAGGCTCCAAAAAGCCATTTGCAAGCGCATGTCGGGTTGGAAGGGAATCCCCAATTCGCTCATGAAGGCTTGGAAGTCTCCATGTTGCTGAGGTGTGAGGGGGCTGCTCATTTTAACTTTAATTACCCAGCCATCAATTTGATGAATCACCGTTGTATATTGAACGGGAAGCTGGATCATGGAGTGGAGGTACTCGACCACTCGCAGTGTCAAACTAGCATTGGCTAAAAAATAAAGGTAATCCATAGGGCAGCTAGGCGTGGAGTGCAAGGAAGTGCTATACCTTCATTCTGACAACGGGGATCAGGAATTGGTAGGGGAAAAGCCCCCGCTCTCAACTGGGGGATCATACCCAATTTCCTTGTTTTAGTCCTTTGTCATTTGTTTTTGGGGATGAGTACCGGATGTCACCAGGTAAGTCACAGTATAGAGTAGAGCTAAAACCCTGACCCGTCCCTGACCTACCCAATTTGTCAAAGATTGATGAAATACTGTACTTAAATTAAATAACCACCTATGCAAAATGACCTATTGCTTTCCAGCTATAACTATGATCTGCCAGAGAGTAAGATTGCTCAAACCCCGCTTTTCCCTAGAGATAGTTCTCGTTTGCTAGTGGTTGAGTCTCCCACTCATCATCAACACTGCATTTTTCGAGATTTACCTCAGTTATTGCGTCCCGGCGACTTGTTGGTTCTGAATAATACTCGTGTGATTCCGGCTCGACTCTATGGGCGGAAGCTAACTGGCACACCCGTAGAAGTGTTACTGCTAGAGGAACGGGAGCACAACTGTTGGTTAGCATTGGTGAAACCGGGACGACGGCTGAAAGTGGGTTCAACGATAGTCTTTGAACCCGATAAACCTGTCGCTTCGGTAAGTTATGGAGAGACTCCCCCATCATCAGACGAGACAGAAACAGCAGGACTTATAGAGACAAAGAATCGAGAGACTTATGGTTCTATGCCTCCCCTCCAGGCAACGATTATCGCTAGAGATGATGAAACCAAGGGGCGTCTATTGCAGTTTGACCTACCCAAGGGCAAGTCCTTAATCACCCTATTACCCCACTACGGTCAAGTTCCGTTTCCGCCTTACATCACCCACTCTCAAGCCACACCCGATCAGTATCAAACCGTATACGCCAAAATTTCAGGTGCAGTAGCCGCCCCGACAGCCGGACTCCATTTTACCCCTGAACTGTTGGAGAGATGTGATCAACGGGGAATTGAGCAGGCGTCGATTACCTTACACGTTGGTGTTGGTACGTTTCGCCCGGTGGAAATCGAAGATGTGACGAGTCATCAAATGCATGGCGAGTGGTTGGAGGTATCCGCCGCAACGGTGGCACAAATTCAGCAAACCAAAGCCTCAGGTGGGCGGGTGATTGCCGTTGGTACAACCGTGGTTAGGGCTTTGGAGGGGGCGGCGGCGAGTGGGGAATTGCAACCCTATTGTGGCAAAACCGAATTATTTATTTATCCAGGTTACCAGTGGCGGGTGGTTGATGGGTTAATTACCAATTTCCACTTGCCCCGTTCTACACTATTAATGCTTGTGAGTGCCTTGATTGGCAGAGAGCGGCTGTTGAAGTTGTATGCTGAAGCGATCGCGTATAATTATCGATTTTATTCCTTTGGTGATGCCATGCTGATTTTGCCAGAAGCCGTTAGCGATTAAAGTGCGAACCAATCGGGGAGTGAACAAGAATCGCGGCAATCTCCTGCTTCAACGAAGTAAGCCGGAGAAGGATAGTGGACGGGCTAGGGATTGGATATCCCCTAGCCTGTCAAGTAAAAATAGGCAAATTCATGTTAAAATGTAGGGATGAAAACACGTAGAGTAACCTACAGACTTTATCCAAAGAAAACCCAATGTGACAAGCTCCATTGGGCTAGAAAGATGCACTGTGAACTCTACAACGCGGCAATTGCAAATCGTAGGACACAGTACAAGCGCTTGGGGCATTCTGTTGATTATTTTGAGCAACAGAATTGTTTACCTGAGTTTAAAAAGGTTTGGATTGAGTATGCAGAATTAGGGTCTCATACGTTACAAGCTACATTAAAACGTGTTGATTTTGCTTATACTCGTTTTTTCAAAGGTTTGGGTAAATATCCTAGATTCAAGGCAAAACGAAGATACAGTGGCTGGACATATCCGGATAAAGCAAGTTGGAAAGTTTTCTTCTTAGGCAAAAATGGTCATCTTGAGTTGAGAGACCTTGGCTTAAAGCTCCAGATGCGAGGCAAAGCTAGAACTTGGGGAACTCCAACAACCTGCACGATTTTCTTTAGAAACAGCAAGTGGTATGCATCAATAACAGTACAGTGTGAGCCAACTCGTCAAACAGGTACGAGTTCAATTGGAATTGACCTTGGGTGCAAAGACGCGATCACCCTGTCAACAGGCAAAAAAATTGCTAAACCAGATTTTATTAAGGAGGGACACAAAAAAGTTAAAGTAGCCTCTAAGCGTTTAAGACGCAAAAGAGCGCCTAACAGAAACAAAAAAGTTAAAGGCTCAAGACGATGGAAAAAAGAACGGAAGCGGGTTTCTAAACTCCAGAGCAAGATAGCTCGTCAACGAGAAGATTGGCTGCATAAAATAACCAGCGAGATAGTTAGCAGTAATAGCCTAATTGCTGGTGAGCAGTTAAATGTCAAGAAGATGACGGGTAAAGCTAAGAAAGGTAAACGCAAAAAACAGAAAGCCGGATTAAATCGGTCTATCCTTGATGTTGGATTTGGCATTGTTGGAGATTTATTAACTTACAAAGCGGCTGAAGCTGGCGGATTTTATGTTGAGTCACCAACTCGAACACTTAAACCAACTCAAAGATGCGCTAAATGTTGGGAATTAACACCCAAGAGCTTGGCTGATCGAGTTCACGTTTGCTCTAATTCCCACTGCAATCATGTTGAGGATAGAGATGTTAATGCTGCCCAAGTTAACGAAATTTGGGCAAGGGGTTTGGAACGAGCCTCTTTAGACGTAGAGTCGCCTAGCTCTACTGATTGCTCCAAGCATGAAGCAACTAGGGATGTTGAAACGTCAGAAACAGCGACTTCAACGCAGTAAGTCGCTGTAGTTCATATTGGCACTATTAAGATAGGAAGCTACGGACTCTTGACCTCGTACATATTCCCTATTCAATTTCCCAATCGTCTTCTACCATGTCTAAAAACTATCACCGACCCTTTGGACTTACCGCCGCCCTATTCGCACTCAGTTTCCTGTCGGCTAGTCCCGCCTTCGCTGAAACTCTACCCAAGCGCCAGCACAGTAAGCAGTTAGTTGAAGGGTTATACACGAATGACCTAGAAGCGGCGACATTTTTCCAACAAGGAGTCATGCGCTATAATCGCGGTGACTTCAAAGCGGCTGAGATCGGCTTTCGCAAAGCCCTCCAGGAAGATCCGTTTATCCCTATGGCACGGTATTTGCTGGGGAATGCCCTGTTTCAGCAAGGTCAGATTGACTCAGCCGCTGAACAATATCGCATGGCGATTGGTCTCGATCCTAATATGGCAGAGGCACATTACAATCTGGGCTTGATGTCATACCAACAAGGCAATATCGAGGAAGCGATTAGCGCCTATCAACAGGCGATCGCTCTTGATCCCAATTTAGCCGCCGCTCGCTATAATTTAGGCTTGGCATTAGAAGCCCAAGGTGATACTGAAGCCGCGCTGAGTGAATACACACAAGCCGTTCGCCTCAATCCTAACTCCGCTGTTGCTAAGTACAATTTGGCACTACTACTCGCCAAACAAAACCAAACCGATTCCGCGATCGCGGCACTACGGCAAGCCGTTCGCAACGATCCACAATTCGTACAAGCCCATTACCAACTGGGATTGCTGCTGGCTCAACAAAATCAGATTACCGAAGCCAAAAATTCTTTTATCAAAGCAACTCAGATCAATCCACGATTTGCATCGGCTCATTATCAACTAGGTCTAATTCTTTTACAACAAGGGGATGTTGAGGAAGCCATTCGCCGATTTGATTGGGTAACGCGGCTAGATCCTGACAATGTGGATGCTTTGCGCCAATTAGGAGTAGCGCTGATTAAAAATGGGGAATATGAGCGGGCGATCGCGGCACTGGAACGCGCCATTTCACTCGATCCTTACGATTCGCTGGCGCACTACAATTTAGCCGTAGCCCTGCATCGAAATCAGCAGTATGAGGACGCGATTTCCGAATATCAACAAGCCATTCTGCTCAATCCAAAACTATCACTCGCGTTTTACAACCTAGGAATAGCCCTCCAGCAAGTTGGACGGGGACAAGAGGCGGTTTCCTTCCTCTTAGAAGCCAGGAATTTGTTTATTGAAGAAGGCAATTTGGAGAAAATTGATGCCGTTGACCAATATCTAACCCAACTCAACATCTCATCGAACCCATTGCCCAATTCACTCCAGCCAATGCCTGAAATAAGTGAAGAACCCTAGTGAATGGCACGCTCCAGTCAGCCCTAAACTAAAGGACTCTAACAGAAGCCGCTCCGTGTCTACGCCCTCCGAGTAATCTGCTAATACCAATTTGCACCTCAAAGAGGTAATCTGTCATGATTCACGAAGTTTTAAGCAGCTTGACTGGTGACGCGATCGCGTCTATCTTTATCTTGACATAATGCTTTTTGTTATATCAAAACTGCCAGTACCTTGGAGTGTCATTCATGTCCATAGAATCCGCTATCAGCGAAGCTGCAATTGAGCAGAATCTGGAACAATTTCTATTGGTGCTGTCGGTGTCTCTCAGCGTCGCCACAGTTTCCCGGATTTTTCCGTTGTTCCGTAAAATCCCTTATACCTTACTTCTGGTTATAGTCGGTTTAGGCTTAGCCTTTGTCGATGTGCGCTTGGTGAACCTATCCCCGGAACTGATTCTAGAGATTTTCCTCCCCCCCCTACTCTTTGAAGCCGCCTGGAATATCCGCTGGCGGGATTTGCGGCGAGATTTAATCCCCGTGATTCTGTTTGCGGTGGTGGGGGTAGTGATTTCGGTGCTGGGAATTGCCTTTACGATTACCCAATTCACAGAATTACCTCTTGCGATCGCATTATTAGTCGGCGCGAGTCTAGCCGCAACTGATCCGGTATCAGTAATCGCCCTATTCCGGGAACTAGGTGCGGATAAACGCCTAAAAACCCTCATGGAGGGGGAAAGCTTATTTAATGATGGTGTCGCCGTCGTCGCCTTTCTATTATTAGTCGGTATTCCCCTCGGTACCCAGGAATTTTCCCTATCCACCACATTTGCCCAATTCTTTACCTTTATCGGAATTGGTATCGGTGTCGGTTGCTTAATCGGGTTTGGTATTTCCTTTCTCACCCAACGCTTCGATTTACCCCTCGTCGAACAATCCCTGACGTTAGTCTCTGCCTATGGCACCTACCTGATTACCGAAGAACTCGGCGGTTCTGGAGTAATTGGCGTAGTAACTGTGGGGTTAGTTCTGGGCAACTTTGGTTCCCGGATTGGCATGAACCCCCGCACCCGCTTAATTGTCTCTGAATTCTGGGATTTTCTGGCATTTTTTGTCAACTCAATTGTCTTTCTCCTCATTGGTGACCAAATCGATTTTCCCCGCTTGGGACAAAACCTAGACTTAATTGGGATTAGCATTGGAGCCGTTCTCTTCACCCGTGCTATTTCAATTTACAGCTTAGCGACGATTAGCAATGGACTCGTCAAGTCCAACATTGGTTGGCGACAGCAAACGGTGTTATGGTGGGGCGGATTACGGGGTTCGGTTTCCATTGCCCTAGCCTTAAGTGTTCCGGTGAGTTTGGAGGGACGACAAGATATTATTGTTACGGTTTTTGGCGTGGTACTGTTTACGCTCTTAGTTCAGGGGTTAACTACCCAATTCCTTCTGGAAAAACTGGATTTAATTGGAGATCAACCCGTGCGTCAGAAATATTCTGAGGCAATCGCCCGTCGTGTTGCACTTAATCGAGTAAAAAACTACTTAGAGTCAGCAACGACTAACGACGAAATGAATTCAGAATTTTGTCAGTACCAGATAAAGCTTGTTGATGGTCAACTCGAAACTATTCAAAGCGAGGTTGAGAAATTACTCCATCACCATCCCCAGTTACAAACCTTGGACATGGAACAACTGCAAGAACAAATGGTCAATATCGAGGCGGATACCTACGCTGAATTTATCCGTGCTGGACGTTTAACCGAGAACCTCTCACCCCTACTACAAGAAGCCTTAATTGAAGCCGATGAAAGGCTCATTGAGAATGAGTGATTGAGACTGAATAATAGTAGAGACGTAGCCGGCTACGTCTCTACACTGATGTTACTATAGCAGTAGACACATCGATTAGGACTTTCCGAACCGTTGTAGAGGCGTTGCATGCAACGTCTCTACCAAATGATGCGTCCTAACCGATATGGCGATTGCTATAAATCTACCCCGACCTTTATTGATCAGATAAATCCTCTTCTATCGTCCCCAAGCTCACCACTTCATCCGCCATTTTTGGGAGAAACATAAGAAAAATTACTAAATATATTAAAATAACAAGTTTATATCAATTCACGATGAGAATGATCAAACTAAGACTTTCTATCTTAACGCTATTATTCTTGATTTGTTGCTGCCTTCCTGCTCAAGCGGAAAATTTGCCCGCACTTGATCACAGTGGCGTTGAAACTCAACAACCAATCCAGTCGCCGTTAAAGTCGTACTTCCTGAACGTTTTAGCTGGGGGCTCACGACGATCAATTAAGCTTGATTCACCCGCAACGCGACTGATTATTTATTCTCAGCAAGGAGAAATGCCGATTCGATGTGGGGATGGGATGAAAACTTACGATTGTATCCCAGGAAATCCACTAAAAATTCAAGTTGATCCCGCTACACCCATTGAAAAAATTTGGGCAGAAAATCTTTATGAGAAACCTGTGCGCTTACGAATAGACGTTCTTGAAGAAGTAATTAACCGATCCGATTTGATGCCAGTTTATCAGCCCAACGGGTAGTTTCAGGTAATCGATATTTAGGAGTGCAGCGCAGGACATAATCAATCGCGGTGGGTAAGCTGATCCGATGACCCGGAGAGACATACAATGGCTTAACTCCAGTTCGCGATCGCACGACAGCACCAATCACCTCTCCCCGATGTCGCAAAGGTTGCCAATTCCCCTTCTGTTGGGGTAATTCCTCGTGCTGACCAATTAATCGGGACTTAGCCACCCCAATCGTGGGCACCGTAATTAATAAGCCTAAATGACTTGCCAGACCAAATCGGCGCGGATGGGCAATTCCCTGACCATCACACAAGATTAGGTCAGGAGTTATCTTAATCTGGGATAGAGCATCAAGTACGACAGGAACTTCCCGAAACGATAGAAACCCCGGTATATAGGGAAAGGTTGTCGGGCGGCGTGCGATCGCCTGTTCGATCAGTTGCAGTTCTGGAAAACTCAGTACCGCAACGGCGGCGCGTGAAATCGCATAATTTTCTTCAAAGCCAACATCCACACCCGCTACATAGTTTACCTCACTCAATTGGTCAGATGTAATAATTTCTCTACTGAGTTGGTTTTGGATAGCAGTAGCTTCCTCAACACTCAGAGTCCAAGAGTGGCGCTGATCAATTTCCATTCTTGTTAATTTAACCAAGCAGAAAGGTCTCTCTGAATTAAATCTTGTAACTTGAGAATATCTTCCCGATAGAGTTCTATTAATTGCTGGCGATCTTCTGGGGAAAGTGGAGCTGCTTTTTTGTCTTGGGAGTTCATTTGAATTAGGCGAGAACGCAGGTTTTGCCTGACTTCAAGGGGTAAAATAAATCGGAGTCCCGAACTAACCATCGTTCTCAAAGGATTTTGTTGGCGTAAGATATTATTTACGGCTGTATTTTTTGGCACTTGAGCAACTTGGGCTTTCTTGGAGACATCAGGCAAGAATGTATCATCGACTCCCACAAAGCGATACATGTTTTGCATAAATTCTACCGGGTCTTTAGACAAGTCATCGTACAAATAAACTTTAATTTTATCTCGATCAAACTCTTCGTAAAAATGCTGTAAATGCTTATAGTAAAAGCCTTTTAGAATAAGGAATGATTTATCCGCTCTATATTTTATTTGTTCTGATAAGCTGGTTCGTTTTCCTTTACCAATAGCATCTCGGATATGCATTAAGTAATCTGAATAGGCACGATCAATTGGATTTCGCAAGACTGCAATCAATTTGGCATTGGGTACATAACGCTTAATTCGCTCTGAGGAAGACTCATAATGAAACAGATAATTAGGAGATGCTTCGCCAATGGCAATCTCATCTTTGACTCCAGTAAATAGTTGACAATATTTTTCAAATGTGTCAATTTTGGCTTTCCGTTGATCTTCAATTTCTTCCCAATTTTTTTCTAAAAAATTCGTTTCTTTAACTGGACTCATGTAAATTTGCGGATGTTGGTTTAAATAGTTATAAATAGAGGTTGTCCCCGCTTTTTGAACACCGATAATGAGAAAAGTAGGAAGATGCATAAAAGTTAGTCCTGGTTGATAAAATAAAATATCTTATGCCTGAGGAGGGCGGGTTGAGTCAATTAAAAGCCGCTGACGCAAAATAAACTCTGCGATCGCTAAATCCATGGGTGTGGTTACCTTAAGATTAGTCTCTTCCCCTGCCACAATCTGTACAGGTAAACCACAGCGCTCAAATAATGCGGCATCATCGGTAACATCCCAATTCAATTTCCGTCCTTGGTCATGACATTGCTTGAGAAGCGGCACCTCGAATCCCTGGGGCGTCTGGGCTGCCCACAACCGCCGCCTGTCGGGTGTATCTTGGACAAGATCAGACTCATCGACCACTTTAATCGTATCCTTAACCGGGATCGCGGCAATCAAACCCGGACAATCTCTGAGATGCTGTGCACAGCGATCAAACAATTGGGGTGTGGCTAAACATCTGGCGCCATCGTGAATCAGTACCCGTTCAGCGGTTGGCGGTAATGCTTGCAAGCCGTTATAAACTGATTCTTGGCGAGTTGCTCCCCCGGCAATAAGCTGTACGGCTTTGGTCAGGGCGAGATCTGCTAAGATTGCCTGAATATCTGGCTGATCTTCAGGCTGTCCGATAATGCCAATTTGGGTAATTTCCGCCGCCGCTTCCGCCGCCAGTAGCGTCCATGCCAATAAGGGTTTATTCAGTAGGGTCAGCAATAGCTTATTGCGATCGCTCCCCATCCGTCGTCCCATTCCCGCTGCTGGAATTAATAAATGCACAAGCTTCCGCCTTTGATGCCAAATTTCTAGTCTCGACCGATCTAATCTAATATGCTACTACTGGTTCATCCCAGGAAACCACTAGGTATAATATCATGCGTAACATAATCCCATAAGCCAAATCGCAATGGGAGCAGGGGTGTAGCAGTTCACCCCGTCAAGGTTTCCTTGGCAAACTCGTTTCCGGAAAATTCCGTGAAATTAGGAACGACCAGTCCATTAAAATTGAGCTGATATACAAGCTCTAATTATATTTGAGATGAGAATATTAGCCCTTGTTCCGGGAGGAATCAGCGATCAACTGCTGCTCTTTCCGACGTTAGATGACCTAAAAGCCAATTACCCCGACGCCGAAATCGATGTGATTGTGGAACCCCGCGCCAAGGGAGCCTATCGGGTTTCCGGTTCAGTCGATGAAGTATTACCCTTTGACTATAAAGACCGCAACGGTTTAGCGGATTTTGGTAATCTGTTGGGGATTATCCGCGATCGCGAATACGATGTGGCGATTGCCCTAGAACGTCGGTGGTCAGTAGGACTATTGCTCTGGATGAGTGGTATTCCCATCCGTGTGGGCTACGAAAATAATCAGGGTAAGTGGTTTTTCACCAACACTGTACCACTCAAAACAGAGCAGTATGCGGCTTATGTGTATCATGACCTGCTCAAAGGGTTGGGGCTCAATACCCCCTGTCCAGAGCTTGCCATTCGTGTGCCAAAATCCGATCTGGACTGGGCAGAAGGTGAACAAGCACGCCTCGGCATCCCCGAAAGCGGTTACATTATGATCGACGGCGGATCTAACCACCTCGATCATTCACAAGACATTGATAAAGTTTATCCCGCCCATAAATGGCAAAACGTTATTGAAGACATCCACCAAAAACAGCCTGACCTAACTCTGGTTATGCTGCATGGTTCAGAGGATACTGAGTTAGTTGCGGCTCTCACCCAAGTCTGTCCTAATTTACAGATGACCTCACCCCCCGATATCGGCAAGTTAGCTGCAATGATTGCGGGGGCGAATTTACTGCTGTGTACCGATAGTGCGTCGATGCATCTCGCTGTTGCTGTGGGAACTTATACAATCGCACTGTTTGGTTCTAGTGAGGCGAACAAACTCCTACCCCCATCAGAACGCTATATTGGCATTCAATCACCGACTCGCTGGATTGCCGACATTCAACCCGGCGATGTGTTAAAGCAAGTATGGCGAGGCTAAGTAGGGGGAAAGGTTACCTTTCCCCCTACGGCGTGGTGAGGATGTCAATTCTCCCCTGGTTAAAGTGTAGGGGATTCTAAGCGGATGCGAAGAGACGGGCTAAAAGCATCGTCTCTTCGCTTTATTTGTTCAAAATCCTGGGTCTATGAAGTCCAGGTGGGATGGCATAAATCTCAACATGTTCGCGGGAGTCCTCGGTTTCAACTCTCGTAAACCGAGGAGGGATAGCGGGACACCGGAAGAATGGAGGCGTCCATCTCCTTTTTTACGCTACACATAAACCGTTATTCCTCCTGATTAATTCGACTTTACTGGGGGCAAATTGCCCAATGCGTTTCCAGGTGTAGTCACAAACGGAAACCTTCTGGGTATCTTTAGTTTTAGTGAATCCGCCGACGTAGCCAATGTAGACTTTTCCAGCTTTTTCGGCTCTTACCAAATCACCAACCCTAAGACCAAAAGGTGTAATCGTTCCACCCTTACGCTTCCTTATTCCCGACTTGTCCGGTACTTCAAAGTGCAATTGACGGCGGAAAAAGCCGTACTCTTTCCCCCGTTTCACTGCGCCAGGGCGGGTGATAATTTTGAACGGAGAGGGAGTAATATTGACGCTCCCTTTGTGGGTGTAACCGCGAGAGTTAGATCCAGTAAACGGGACATATTTGACAAAATATCCGCAAGCCAGCGTGACTCCATCAACTGCGTGGGTCTCCGGTTTGGCTACAGACTTGTTGGTTTTATCCTTCTCTAACCCTAGCTGGGTTCGGAGTTGAGATGTGCCGTTCCCGTCTTTTTGCCAACCGTGCCGAACGTAGACAGGGGCGATTTTTTCCATCTGGGATATTGCCCAATTTTGACCAGTCATCACCCCAGAGAAACCCTTGCCTGACTTGGCGCGTTTGCGTTGGGTTTGATCTACATCGGCTCTAACTCGCTCATAGCCAATCGCAGTTACCGGAAATATCGCAGCCAACTCTTTGACTACCCTTAACTCCAGTTGCCGTGAGGCTTTAATGGATGGGGGGAGTTTGCATTGTTTGCGATTGTCGAACCTGCATTGGCGGTGGTTACGCAGCTTAAACGGAACGTCCCGGTTAATTCTTCTACCTCGCCGAGATCGTCGTAACATGGCGCGGGTCTCCATCCGTTTTTTGACCCGCCCAAATGGAAGGATGAGGTGCAGTTGGAGCAGGGTGCATTTAGCTGACTGGACACCGATGCCAGAATACGACTTTCCGGGATCTACCCCGACAGCAATCGGCTGGACTTCCTCTGCCGATGGTGGTGAAGTCAGTTGAACGTAATAGATGCCCAAGTCTGACCACTTCCCCACTGCCTTACCTTCTTTGACCCACCGCCTAGCCCTGGATGGCTTGGTGGGCGCCATCGGTTTTCCTTCTTTGCTAACTACTGGGACACGATTCATAGAGATAATCCACTCGTGTAAATGTTTACGTCTCTTAAGGCATTGGCAAGGGTGTGTCCTGGAATTACCCAGTCAAGAGAGATTCCTGAACCTACATTTAAGCTGAACTAGAGAAACGTTCAGAAGTGATTGTCCCTTACCAACTCATGCCCTTATTCATGTACAGACCGTCCATGGAAGGTCTATACTGGCAGGTTATCTCTGCCAATCCGCGTCTTCACGAAGTAAGACGCGGTTCATGAAGTCAAACAAGGTATCATCAAGTTCATACCCTAACATTTGAGCCATGGACTTGAGGCGCGACTGGTTGGGTAAACCCATCTGTTGTAACCAGTTATTGAGTACAAAAACTTTTTGCATCACGAAAATTTCTAAGGCTTCTGGGTTATACTGAATCCCTTCCGTCCGATTAAACTGGTGTGGGACGAGCATAGCTGTGTAGCGGGCGAGTTCCCCGGCTTTCCAATCCAGCAGAAACGGTAACCACGGATACTGAACATCTAAGCGGATAAACCACAGACGTATTTCAGGAATTTCTGACCATTCCCGTGGATCATTGGGTTGGCGAGGGTAGCTAAACTCAAAGCCTAACTGCTGCTCATATTTGGCGATCGCACCCTCAGTCAGCCACTTATCAATCCTAGTCTGGACGGGCGATAGGTCTAAATCATTAATGCAATGGGAATTGAGTTTAATTGTGATTGCCACTAATCTTCATCCGCTCCACAACACTTGGACGAAAAGACGCATTTTGAAGCGTCTGTACATTGCCTGGATTACTTCGATTCCACAGGCTTAACCTCGAATCAAGCTTACCCTAGTTTTACGTCCGGAGAATGGAGTGTGAAAGCACAAATCGATGCTACCGGACTTGATAGCACTCGCCCGGTAGACATACTCAAATCATCTAAGGTAAAGTGGTAATGAGTTTGCCTTACTGTGCCAGATGCCAAGCGAAGAAGATTATGTCCCCTAGGATGATGCACGTTTAACCAGTGCATTATCATGTATGGGACTTAGAACGGGCTCACCTTAATGGTAGAACTTGAGACCGCTCCCCATAAAGCTAACCACCCCATTCAAAGTATCGACCATGGACAAAGAAGCGGCAGTTGTCAAACCGATTCGCTCATTGGAAGACGCCCTCAATCAATGTCAAGCGTTGGGGATGCGCCTGTCGCGTCAACGCCGCTTAATTTTGGAACTGCTGTGGCAAGATCGAGAGCATCTATCCGCACGAGAAATTTATGATCGCCTGAATCAGCAAGGCAAAGAAATTGGTCATACCTCTGTGTACCAGAATCTAGAGGCGCTATCCTCTCAAGGCATTATCGAATGTATTGAGCGATCCGATGGACGGCTTTACGGGAATATCAGTGATGCTCACAGTCATGTTAATTGTGTGGATACAAATCAGATCATGGATGTGTATGTAGAATTGCCCGATGAACTAATCCAGCACATTGAGCAACAAACTGGGGTCAAGATTACTGAGTATCGGATTGACTTCTATGGTTATCGCAACAATCCACTGAATGATGAATGAGGCATTATATCAAATAATATTGGCTTTCCCCCTATGAACGTCGCCTATCTCAGAAACACGCGGCTTTTGGCAGGACTAATCTTGGCGAGTACCGTTGCAATCAAGCCAGTTGAAGCCCAACTGATTCCCTCCGCCGACGATGGTACGGGTACAATTATCACCCCTTCAGGGAACCGCTTCGATATCATGGGGGGTTAATGACTGAGTTTTATAGTCAGTTGCAGAATGCTTCGATTAAAGCAGACGCCCTGCGACAAGCCCAAATCACGATGTTGCAAGGGAATGTGCAGCTAAAAGGTGGACAATTGCAGGTGAATGGGAAAAATCTGGTTTTACCGCCAGAATTATCAAGGTTAGGAGATAAAGAACTTTCTCATCCCTATTATTGGTCAGCGTTTACGATGATAGGTAGTCCGTGGTAAATAATAAGCCCATTATAGGGGCGGGTTTAGTCACATCTAGGTTAGGTCAGAAATGATAGTAGTGAAAGTGAGCCCCTACACACTCAAAACTTTTTCATCCTTCATCTTTTGCCAAAAACTCTCGCATATACTGATTCACCAACTGGGGCTGTTCCTGCTGTACCCAATGACTACAATTTGGGATGTAGCGGATTTGAAAATCTTGCACATAATCGTTTGTATTATAGGTCAATTCCTTGCCCAAAGCGGTATCATTTTCTCCCCAAATCATTAGGGTGGGAATTTGCAGAACATCCCACTGATTTCGATTAAATAGTCCCGAAAAAGCATTGCGGTAGTAGTTAAGCATGGCGGTAATAGCACCCCGTTTAGCCGCCGCATCTTTGTAGGTGTTTAAGTCTGCTTCTGAGAAGGCACTTTTGTCAATTGCCATATCGATCAAACTAGAGGCAATCAGTTGATAGTCATCCCACTGAAGCAGTAACTCTGGGAGTAAGGGAAGTTGAAATAAAAAGATATACCAACTTCGCAAGAGTTGTTGAGGATTACTGCGTAACGCCTGGGTAAATTTGGCGGGGTGAGGAATATTCAGGACGATTAACTTATCAACAATTTCGGGGTAAGTATAGGCAACATACCAGGCGATCATACCTCCCCAATCATGCCCGACTAGGACACAGCTTTCATCGCCTAATCCTTGAATAACTCCCTTAATATCGTTAACTAACTCGGTGATCTGATAGGCTGATAAATCTTTGGGCTTATCGCTGTCATTGTAACCCCGCAGATCAAGGGCAACGACTTTGTAATCCTTGGCAAATTCAGGGATTTGATGCCGCCAGGAGTACCAGAATTCGGGGAAGCCATGCAGCATCAGCATCAGTTTTCCTTCTCCCTGGGTGACGTAGTGTAGTTTGACACCGTTGGTGATAATATAATCTTCTTGCCAGGAGTCGGTTAGGGTAGACATGGATTTGAATTTATAGTATTTATCCCCGACTTCTTCAAGAAATCGGGGTTCTGGTGGGGAGATAGGGGAATGGGGAGAGTTAATTCTCCATCTGTTTATATTCAGTGATATCAATGCTACAACCAATCAGACGATAAGGGTTATTTTTAGCATCTCGCACCGCTACGCCACGGGAAAGAAACCAGCGAATATTGCCATCTTTTTGCAATATCCGGTGTTCCATGCCATAGTGAGTTGTTGACCCATCTAAATGAGCATTGATTTCATTTTCAACCTGTTGGCGATCATCGGGATGAATCAGGTCTAACCAAGCGGCTTTACTATTGGCAATCTCGTTATCCTCATAGCGCAGTAGGGTTTTCAAATTAGGCGCTATATAGAACTCATCACTCTCCAGATTCCAATCCCAAATCCCCACGTTACCTGCTTTCAGGGCTATGGCTTGGCGTTCCTCACGGGTGCGAAGATCGGCAACCATTTGCTCCTGTTTTGCCAATTGCTCTTGTAGCAAGGCATTCGCTTGAGACAGTTGAGTGGTTCGTTCCTTTTCCCGTTTGGCTGAGGCGGTTTCTACCTGCTTGCGCTGGCTAATATCCCGCTCTATCGCCATCCAATGGGTATATTCCCCGTTCTCATCAACCACGGGGACAATATTGAGTTCTACCCAAAACTCGGAACCATCTTTGCGATAGTTGATCAACTCCGCCCGCACGGGTTCCCATCGGCATAGGGTATCACGAATTTTATCAGCTTGGATGCGATCGGTTTTGGGACCTTGTAAGAATCGCGGTGTCTTGCCAATGACTTCCTCAGGGGTGTATCCTGTCATCCGAGTAAAGCCCTGGTTGACATAAACGATCCGAGGACCTGGTTTGTCAATGGGTTCGGCTTCTGTAATGACGATCGCGTCATTAGCATTAAATACCGCCGACTCTAATAACCGCAGGCGTTCCTCGGCTTGTTTGCGTTTGGTAATATCGCGAACAAAACTGAGTGACACTAAGCGATCGCGGTACTCAATTACCCGAGAACTAATTTCCACCTGTACATGGGAGCCATCTTTACGCCGCAGGGCATGCTCAAAGATAATACTACCCGTTGCTTGCATCCGCTGACCGATTGTCCGTTGCCGATCCTCACCAATCGGCACATCAATATCGTGAGTCTTCAAATTCAGCAGTTCTTTGCGGGTATACCCCAGTCGTCTTGAGGCATTCTGATTGGCATCTAAAATGCGACTGGTGGATAGGTCAATAATAAAAATGGAATCGTTGGCGTATTCAAATAAGTGTCGGTAATTCGCTTCCGATTCCCGCAGCGATTCTTCAACTCGTTTGCGTTCGGTAATGTCTCTGGCGGTACATATTACCGCTTCCACACTATTGTGGCTACCCAGAATCGGACTCAGGATGTACTCGTAGTGACGCACACCCCCAAGGGTGGGATAACTGATTTCATCGGTCAAGGGGCGTCGAGTGGCAAAGACGACTTCCCGTTGGTTATCAAACAGTTCGAGTCCTTCGGGAGGTAGGTTTAACTGCGGCACCGTTTTGCCCAAAATTTCCGCTTGGGACAAGCCAAACAGTTGCGCGATCGCTAGATTTACATAGGTAAATCGTCCCATGCGATCCAGAACACAGATGGGGTCAGGAGACGCCGAGAGAACTTGGTCAAAGATTCGCGCTTGTTGCTGAATCCTCGTCGCCAGTTCTCGCAGTTCTGAGTCATCCTGATCTGGGGCAATGATCGGATAATTCAGGTCGAGTTGGGTTACTTGATTAGGAGGTGTCCAGGCTTGATCGGTATCCCCAATTTGATGATGATTCGTCGTTCCTGTCACCAACGTTCTCGGAATTGCCTCTAGGCTTTGATTGGCTACCTGAGTTTCTTGGGTGAGTTGATTAAGCTGTTCTTTTAACTGCTTGTATTTTTTGTCTAATGTATTGAGTTGTTCCTGAAGTTCATCAACCGTGGTTGAGTGCGATTCATCAAGCGGGAAACCAAATGCCTGCTTGAGTGCCTCAATCACGACAGCCGTCCGATCCCGACCTGATGCTTCAGCCCGAGATCGAATTTCATGACTCAGTTGTTCTGGAAGTCTAAACGTCGCTATTTTACTGACCATTTTTTAGTCGATTTAAATTGTCGAGTTTACCGTTGTACAAGGACGGAACGCTGGATCTGTGCTGTTCATTGAGAAATATTCGCGTTAGCTGATTGTACAAATGTTGCGGGTTAAACTCCTGGAATTTCCAAATCCGCTTTTTATTTTTATTCAGGGTGGTTGAGCGAACAGGGGTTGCCCATTGCTTCAACTATAACCGTTCTCAGCATCTGTGGTATTACAGTATGACACCATTACCAGACTTGAGCAAACTTCTAGTGGGCTTAGATCGTACACCCTGAAAGGGTCTGATCGGGCAGACTCAAACATGTTTCAACAAAAAAACAGGACTTACGCTGATCAGCTACCGATATCCTGTTTTAATCCTGTCAGGATTCATCGAAACTCCTTTGGGTCCCAAACCCTGTCTTTATAAGACAGCTTTACAATTAAATGCTGGTTTTTAAATGGAGATAATCCCAGGAACCAGCAAACCCTGTAATAAGTCCCTTCGCCCACCCAGTCCAAGATGTCTT
>NZ_JAVJZI010000050.1:0-21125 GCF_040223135.1 Coleofasciculus sp. G3-WIS-01 | reverse complement strand
CAATGGACATTTCTTTCCTTTGTGGACATAAGTGTAACCGTCAGCTTTCCAGATTAGCTCGAAATACTTCCAGTTGATGCTTTGCAGTTTTCCTTTAACTGTAGTCAAGTCAAAGACCCGACCGGCTCTCACTGTCACTCGTCCAACATCTGTTCCTTGATTCTTCCCGGTGGGCGCTATCATAGATGATTCACAGAATTTTCACATAAATCCAGCCATTCTTCATCAACGCTTATCCCAAAAGCCTCTGTGGAGCAGTTATGCTCTAGTTAAGACGATATACATCGCTTACTCCCAAGTTGCAATTAGTGTATCTCACTCCTTATCCCGTTCTCAGTGGGTCGAGAACGGGATTTTCCATTTCAAGATGGTACCATTTTGATCAATCAAAAGGGATAGGGTTTTGGGAGCAATAACAACAAACAAAGGAGGCATGACCTAACTTTACAGAAACTTTATCGATTTATTATATAAACTTCATCGCAGCTACACACAACTCCGGCAAATTGCATCCATAATAAAAACATAGATGAAATCTTTTTCCCACCCTTGGACGAATCCCCGAAAGGGGATTTTTTTTTAGCAATGTAACTTAACAGAACTTCAAACCAGAATCCCCTTTACCGGATTCTCAAAACCAATACCTGTAAAAGGGGGTGACGATTGTAATCACCCTCTAATTAATGAAAATCTCCGCTCAAGCCCTCTGTGTTGGATTACTATTTTCTGGAGGGTTAACGTCCCCTGTCATCGCCCAAATGCCTGAGTCTGAAATCGATGCGCCACGTTTACCAACTCAGGGAACTGCCACAGATTTGAGAGTTTTACCCCGTATAGGCGGTAAGTTTACCACGGAAGGCGCAGGCTATCAAGACCCATTTTTTAGTCTGGAAGGCTTTGTTCCGATTACTCAGAATCCCGGAATTACCCTAACATTTCTAGAGGGACAATTACGCCTGTTAACCGACTCCACGATGGGCGGAACTATCCTCCTCGGACAACGGTTCTACAATTCCTCTCAAAACCGGATTCTGGGAGGCTACCTTTCCTACGATACCCGTGATACAGGAAACAGCATCTTTCACCAAATTGGTGCGGGGTTTGAACGACTAGGAGAGGATTGGGATTTGCGAGTGAATGCTTATTTGCCAGTCGGTGAACGCCGCCAAAAGGTGGATGAGTCGTTCTCCCTGCGCGGATTTGGGCAGAATAATTTACTCATCAATCATCGCCAGCACTTTGAAGCGGCGATGGCTGGATTTGATATTGAAGCGGGGGGACGGTTGTTGCAACTGGGGGAAGGAGATTTACGGGGATATGCGGGGGTTTATTATTACGGTGGGGAGGGAACCGATAATACCATTGGGATTCGAGGGCGCTTGGAAGCACATCCCACGGATTATCTGAATCTGGGCTTATCGGTGCAAACTGACCAAATTTTTGACACTCGGATTGTCCTTAGTTTAGGCGCAACCTTCCCCGGAACCCGCCCCCGTGGGGTTGAACCCGCCAGCGCTTTGGCGCGTATGGGAGAATCGGTGGGACGTATTGCAACTATTATTGTTGATGAACAAACGGAAAATGGACAAGTCGCGGCGATAAACCCCAAAACCGGTCAACCTTGGCAGTTTCAGCATGTCACCTTGGGGATGAGTACGGGAAATGGTACGTTTGAAACGCCCTTTGGTACAGTGCAGAATGCATTGAGTGTGGCTGGGACTAATGAGATTGTCTATGTACAGGTGGGTACAACTTCCGAGATGGAGGCTTTTCAGCTAGCTGATGGGGTAGTGGTACTCTCAGCAGGTTCAGTCCAACGGATTGATACTCAGCAACTGGGTACGGTGCAGTTACCTTTATCTGGAAACGGTCAGTTTCCCACGGTTATGGGAACGGTGACCCTAGGAAATAATACCACCCTGACTGGGTTTGCGATCGCGAATGTCACCGGCAATGGTATCCAAGGCGCGAATATTGAGAATGTGACGATTCAAGATAACCGCATCGCTAACGCCACAGGACAAGGGATTAGTCTCATTGATGTCACCGGAACCAGTGCTATCGCCCGTAATGTTATCACAAACACGGGTCAGCAGGGCATTTTTATTCAAGCTTCGGAAACCACTCAACAAGAACTCACCCTCGATAGTAACCAAATTCGTGATAGTGGCGCTCAAGGTGTTTTTATTCAAGCCTCCGGCGAGGTGCAACAGCAATTAACCGCAACCAATAATCAAATTAGTAATAGTGTTGGTCAAGGATTTTATCTGGCTGCTAATAATAATAGTCGCCAAACTTTTGACGTTTTTAACACAAGCATTAGTAACACCGTCCTTGATGCAAATGGGGATGGGGGTCAAGGTCTTTTTCTGCAAGCCAATGCCAGCGCCCAGCAAATCTTAACCCTAGATACCTTAACGGTTACGGAAAGTGCAGGTCAAGGCATCTTTATCGCGGCAAATGGAAATGGAGATGACCTAACCCAGCAATCTGTCCAAGATTTAAACCTCAGCAATGCCATCGTTAGCGAAAGTACAGGACAGGGGATTTTTATTGCGGCTAATAATAACAGTCAACAAACCTTTAATATTGATGCCAGTACAATTAACCAGACTCGCCTCGACAGTAATGGGGATGGCGGTCAAGGTGTCTTTATTCAGGGAAATCGCGTCGCGGTTCAAGACTTTACCCTCAACAGTACCACAGTTACCAATAGCGCTGGACAAGGTATTTTAATTGCTACTAATGGCGATGAAAAGGACTTAACTGCCCAATCAATACAGGAGTTTCAACTCAATAACACTCAAGTTAGTGATACCGTGGGTCAGGGTATTTTTATTGCCGCGAACAATAACAGTGAACAAGTCTTTAATCTCGACAGCAGCACGATTAGGAATGTTGGACTCGATGCCCAAGGCGAAGGCGGACAGGGGATTTTTGTGCAAGGTAACCGTTTGGCAGTCCAGGAGTTCCAGATTAATAGTCCCACGATAACCAATAATGCTGGACAGGGTATTTTTGTTGCCACGAATGGGGATGCAAACGACCTCAGTGTCCAGTCGCGCCAAGAGTTTGGTATCACAGATGCCCAGATTACTGATAGTACAGGTCAGGGTATTTTTATGAGTGCTAATAATAATGGCTCTCAAAACTTTGAGATTAAAGATAGTACAATTGATGGCACAAAATTGAATGCTCTAGACAGTGGGGGTCAAGCTGTTTTTGTCCAAGCTAATAGTATCGCTCAACAAGACTTCACGATTGATAATGTCCAAATTAGTGATAGTCAGGGTCAAGGTATTTTTGTCGCGGCGAATGGGGATGAAGAGAATCTAGAACAGCAATCTCAGCAACGGTTTCAGATTAGCAATGTTCAGATTAGTAATAGCACTGGGCAGGGAATTTTTGTATCCGCGAATAATAATAGCAGACAAGAGTTTGACATTGAAACCAGTACAATTAGGGGTACAATTCCTACCAGTGGAACTGATGGGGGTCAGGGTATTTTTGTCCAGGGAAATGCTGTCGCGGTGCAGGATTATCGGATCAATAATACTACGATTACCGATAATGTTGGTCAAGGTATCTTTTTGCAAACGAATGGCAATGCTCAAACGATTGCTGATTTTGAGTTGACAATTTTGGACAAAAATGCTATCCCAGGATTTAATGCCGTACTCAATAGCGATCGCACGTTCTGCCTAGCCCTAACTGAGAATACTAGCACGACAGAGTTCCAGCTTCAGCGCAATGATGGCACATTCAAGGTCGTTAATCTCGATAATCTCCCTCAAAATAATACAGGAACCATTAATTTTGCCCCCAGCCAGGAAGATTTTACCCCCGTTCCCCAGTGTAATTGAAGGTAGAAGAGCAAACATCATATCCTATTGTAGGGGCGGGTTTAGCCGTTTAATTGACGGGTATACCGATAACTTATCAACAAAACCCGCCCTCTGGTCGTTTAGATTTGAGACAAAGGATGTAGCGTGCTTCTCAAGGGAGCAAGTAGAACGAATGACGAATAGCTATTTTGTCAAGATCAGTTTCAGATCAGAATAAAACTGCGTCAGAACTGATCTAGAAGATCGTCTAGCTTATGAGTCATTATAAAAGTAGCAAGACTCCAGATGCAGTCATCAACCAAAAAACTCTGCCTGAAGGAGAAAAGCATACACCCTGATACTTGTCCTCAGCCTTTCACAGAAAGCGCTGAGGTTTTTCGTATGTTGCCACTTTAACGAGTACGGATTGCTTGAATAAATTCGTTCACCGCATCGTACTGATCAGGATACGCAATGTAGCGCAACAACAGCGCCTTATCCAAATCGGGGAAAAATTGACTACGATTCACCTCTTCGTACTCCCCAGAAGCGCCCAGAGAGAATATTCTCATCTGATCAGATTTCCAAAACCAGACTTCAGGGACTCTTCTGGGTTTATACAAATCCCGTCTGTCGATAGTTGCACTGGTAACAATAATTTCGATAACGATATCAGGCGTTTCCTTATTGCTACCAATGCAATAAGATTCATCAGGTGTACCGGAGGCATATCCAGGCGATTCCAGCGTAAATCCACCACGCCTGTAAAATCGGATGCCCTTTTCTCTCATGTAAGCTTCTAACAGCAAGCTAAAAGTGCTTTTTATATTCTCATGAAATGCCCCAATCGGAGACATGATTTCCATTACCCCGGCTAAGTAAGTCAGTCTGACACCTTGATTATTCTGCAATTGGGTTTCGATAGCCTTGAACTGTTCCCAGGTAATATCGTGCAAAGTCACCAGTTTTTCGGCTAGGGGTGGTTTGGGTTGCTTGTCTAAAAGGGAGACATTCATGGCTTTTTCTGGCAAACAAGGTAATTTTAGGTAGGGTAAGCTGTCAAGCCAACGATTAAGCCAACTGCTTCAGGCGAAACTGCTGCAACTCCTCTGGACGCATCGCTCCTTTTTCGGTAATAATGGCTGAAATTAACTTCGCTGGCGTGACATCAAACGCCGGATTATAAAACTCCACACCCGTGGGACAAATCACCGTCTCACCAACTTGATAAATTTCCGAGGGATGGCGTTCTTCAATCGGAATTAAATCCCCTGTGGGTAACTCGAAATCAACCGTAGATAGGGGGGCGGCGACAAAGAAAGGAATATTATGGGCTTTGGCGAGTAATGCCACACTATAGGTGCCAATTTTATTCGCCGTATCCCCATTGGCGGCAATTCTGTCTGCACCCACCACCACTGCATCAATCAATCCCCGATTCATACAATGGGCTGCCATATTATCGGTAATCAACGTTACCGGGATTCCCTCTTGCACACATTCCCAAGCCGTCAGTTTTGCCCCTTGCAACCGGGGACGAGTTTCACAAGCATAGATTCTGGCTAACCGCTTCTCGCGCCAGGTTGAACGCACCACCCCCAAGGCGGTACCGTAGCCGGCTGTGGCTAGGGAACCCGCATTACAATAGGTAAGAATACATAATTTTTCTGGAGTCGCGGGCATCGCTGCCAACCCATTATCCCCGATCGCGTTACAGATCTGTAAATCTTCTACCTGAATCCCTTGGGCGGTTTCCAGCAATGCCGTTTTTAAGTGATCCACTGAACCAAGGGTTTCATGGGCAGTTTTCAACATCCGCGCGATCGCCCAAAATAGATTCACCGCTGTTGGGCGAGTTTGACGCAGGAGTTTGGCAACCTCTTCGAGTTCAGTTAAAAACGTCTCGCGATCGTCTGTTTTAATGTCTCGCGCCCCCAAGTACATCCCGTAAGCCGCCGCCACACCAATCGCCGGCGCCCCTCGGACTATCATGGTTCTAATTGCCCGTGCCATATCCTCACAGCACTTAATTTCAACGACGGCATAGTTTTGGGGTAAACGGGTTTGGTCAATCAGTAGCACGCGATCGTCGCGCCAAACGATGGGATACACCGGATTGTTGGGCATGGTTACTAAGGGCTAATGTGGAAAACTGACTATAGTTTAACCTGCTTTGGTCATTGGTCATTTGTCCTTTGTCCTACTCGCTTTCATTAATAAGCCAGCCAACTTGACAAGTCTTCCAGACTGTTGAAATCAAAAATATCTTCTGTTAAAGTTTCCAACTCTGACAAAGACAAGTCTTCAACTTGGGTGCTTACTGCTGCCGGAATTTCGCCAAAACGCTTTTTCAGTAAACGCATCACTAGGGCGATCGCTTCAGTTAGTCGCCCTTCTTCTTTTCCTTCTTCTTTGGCATAATTTAGCCGCCCTTTTTCATCTTGGATCATCATTCCTCGCCTATCTATCACTTCAAATTCTTCTACTGTCATGTTCGCTTGATTGGCTATATTTAAGGCGAGTTCTATCTCTGAAACTTCTCCTAACGTATCGGGGATATCTTCCAACATTGCAGCTTCTTTCAGAAAATAAATCCACTTATCTGTCAAACTTGTCAACTGGCATAAAGTCTTTTTTAATTTCGGTAATTCGACAAATATTAGTCGCCATTCACCGCTCATACATTCAAAGTTTTTAATTTCTTCTTTAAACACAAATTTGTTGATTACATCTTCTGTCTCTTTAAACAGGATAAAGTCAGTAATTGTCACCGCGATCGTTGGATTCAGCAGTGGGTAGTTTTCTCCTTTGACCAACTGGTTGCTATAAGCTTTGGCTAGGTTGTAAGCGACTCGTTTGTTAAATGCAGTCATTGATGCGATTTGCATTTCAATGATGACAATCGAGCCATCGGCTAAAACCGCTTTTACATCTAAATAGGTATCTTTTAAGCTGAGGACTTGACCGGGATTGTAGGGGTTGACAATGGTTAAGGATTGAATTACTTTTTCGCCCCCATAAATTATCGCATTGAGAAAGCTGATTAATATCTCTTTGCTCTGCTCAGAACCAAATATTTTTTTAAAGGCATAATCGACTTTAGGGTTGATAAATCTCATCGTTTTCTCCCTTTTTAGTCGCCCGTCATAGAAGATATTGTTATTTTACCACAAAGAAGCCCTATCTGAGGTACGAGTATAATTTAACCTGCTTTGGTCTTTTGTCATTTGTCATTTGTCATTTGTCCTTGCCCTTTAGCTTTCCACCATGATCTAATTTTTCGCATCAGGTAAACGATTAAACTCTTAGAGAGTTTCTCAAATTTATAGTAAAACAGGATATCCATCATCTCTTGAGTCTCTAGAGGCGCCAGATAAGATACACCTTCATCAATTTTTTGGTCGCTTTCAATTAAATAGCGCTTCATGCCAATCTTTTCTGACAGATTCCAGCTCCGGGAAAATTTCTGATATATTTCTTTTTGATAATCCTGGAAACTGGCTGATTCACCCTTTAAATACTTCTGAATATGCTTACCAGCTATTTCGGCACAATCCATGGCATGGCGAATGCCTTCACCGCCCAAAAGGTTTACCATTGATACAGCATCTCCAATGGCAATAATATTATCGCGATAGTAAATATCCTGAAGTCCACTGGAATAATGTAGGGTTGACCCATGCATATCGATAATTTTATAGTCTTTGGCTTGTATATACTCGTGAATCAGTAAATCAATATAATATCGAATTGATTCCGTTTGCTTAATAATTTTGTGGTCTAATCGATAGGATGCCGCCCCCACCTTTAACCGAGGCTTCTCCATCGGAAATATCCAAGAATAGCCTTTTGGCATCCATTTATGCCCCAAGAAAAACCAGAGGGAATTAGTATATTTCTCATAATCATTGTCTGAGACTTCAATTAAATATTCAATCCCAGACGGCTTTAGGAACGCAGGTTTCTCGCTTTCTTTCCTATACATGAGTGCTCTAGCCGGTCCTGTCGCATCCACCAGCACCTGGGTGGAGACAGTAATGGGTTCACCCCCTCGCGGCTTCAGTTCAACCAACGTCTCGCCCTGTTTTTGGGCATATTTTATATATCGATATCCCAGCCAAACTTCACCGCCACAAGATTTAACCTCATCAGCCAGGAATTTTCTCAACTTGGCGAAATTTAAGACAGCCCCTAAGGTTTGCGGAGAATCCCAATTTCGGGTTAAATTAGTGGTAACAATCACCAGATTCTGCCAAAAACTACCGACAACATCCTCAGGCAAGTCAAATTTTTCTAAGGTTTCTAATGGCGTAGCCGCACTGGAGAAATCATTTTTTTCAAAGGTTTCATGCTGCTCGACCAACAAAACCTGATAACCGGATTTAGCTAACCACCTAGCACATTGTCCCCCGGCTGGACCTGCGCCAACTACGACAACATCGAATTTTCGCATACTATATTAGTAAAGGGTGTCATGATTCCAGTCTCTCATACCAGGTTGCCCGTTTAGTAGTAACTGTTAAAATTTTTTGGGCAAAGGGTGAAGGTAAAACAGGCTTCCTTTCCATCTTGCTCCTTTACCCTGTCCATTTGTTACTGCTTTCAAAGATGATTGGAAATCGGGGATGAGGAAACTTTGCATCCTCGATGATCAGTTGAACTATTACTCAGTCCTAAATGACAAACCTGATCCCTCCTTCTACCTTTAGGAGGGGACTTTTGGACTGCGAAATGCAACTGAGGAGCAAATAAACCATTCCATAATTATGTATGAAACCATCTAAACGCGAGCAAATTGCCCAAGCCGCTATGCAACTTTTTATCCAGCATGGCTACAGGGAAACAAGTATGGATCAGATCGCCGCCGAAGCAGACGTATCTAAGCATACCATTTACAATCATTTTCACTCCAAAGAAGGATTGTTTATCGAATTGGTGGAACAGTTCATTGATGAGCAGTTTCAGCCAGAGTTCCAGTCTGAACTGTCCGATGAGCCAGCAACAGGGTTACGCAGACTGGCAGAGGCATTTCTATTGAAAATGAATAATCCAGAGTACGGGGCGTTTCTACGTTTATTGATTGCTGAGTCGGGTCATTTTCCTCACTTGGCACAATTGTTTATCCGCCGAGTTATTGGGGAAGAAAGTCATAGTCTGAAGCAGTATTTTGAGTCCCATCCGGACTGGCAAATTCGTGATCCGGAGTTGACTGCTTATATTTTTTTGAGTTCTATGTCTTCCTTTATACTTTTTCAAGAAGTTATGCAAGGAAAGTCAATTTTGTCAATAGAACAAGACCGTTTGATTGACCAGTTAGTTGACTTGGTTTTATCGAACTCGGCTGTCCAAGTTTTATCACCGCCCTGAGACGAATGGTTTGCGTGATAAGTTTATCATTGGTCAAATTTAGCGGTTGAGATTAGGGCGGGTTTCGTTGTTGAGCGTGAGGTTGGTTTACTCATTGAATCCCTAAACCCGCCCCTACATCTTCCCCTAAACCCGCGCCTACATCTTTGGCGTGCGATCGCGGGGGAGTTAAACCAGCTTCAGATCAGGATATTCCGCTAATACATCATCTGAGGTTAATGTATCGCCTTCGGCTTGGGGTGTCCAGAGGACTTCAATTGCCAATAAGCGCTCGCTCGATACACCACCTATCTGACGCAAGGCTTGACGCAAGTCATCAGAACTATTGATGGTGGGTAATTCCAGCTTCCCTTGTACGCCGGCTAAAAGGGTGACGATAATGTATTCACCGGGAGCTTGAGATTCAACCAAGGCTCCATTCCCTTCAACCGCTTTGGCAGTCCCTTGGCGCAGTTGACCCTCATAATTAGATAAGGTTTCTTCGGCAAATTTACTGCGTTCTGCTAAAGAGAGCTGATTAAACCGGGCTTCGGCGGCGTCTAAAGCAATTTGTTGGGATTGCGCTGCACCATACACCCAGTATTCAGGATGGCGTAGTAAGGCTAAAGTAGACTCTTGCAGCACTTGCGCTCGTCCTTGAGGTGAATCGGTATCAGCTTGTTGAGCTAACTCGTCAAGTTCCTGCTGCAGATTACGCGCACTGGCAAGTAAACCCACTTGCAAGCGTCCCACGGAAACCTTGGGATTGATTGTATTAGGGATATCATTTCCGCCCCCTTCACCCAGACGACGGAAAGACTGTACCAAGAAATTCGCGATCGCAAAGAAGATCAGAATCCCAAACAGACTACCCATACCACCGAAGCCGAAGAAGGGTAAGAGGAAGGGAAAACCAATTCCTCCCCCACCATATCCATAACCGCCACCGGGAGCGCGATATCCCCCACCAGGGCGAGAATAGGTACGACTGGGAGCGCGGAAGGAACCGCCACCAATTCTACCACCACTGCGAGCAGCTAAGGCGTCACTGGCATTTCCCAGGACTAAGGTAAAAATGAGACCAAAAACGAGCAGAGACTTTAAAAGGGGTTTGAGCTTTGAAAAAGGATGGTTACGCATAGGTTAATTAAGACTATCCCAACTGAGGTGAGTTTCCAACTGCTTACATTAGCCATCTGCAGTCTCTTTCCACTCCTGAATCTAAACTAAGCAAGACGAATCACCTCAAGCTGGGTGGGTATGACTGACTACACTTCCACTGTATCGTTCTCTTTCATTAGCTAAAACATCCTAAGAGTCGAGATTACCGATTCGTCAGGGAACAGGGAACAGGGGGGAGTTCCAGACGTAGCCTGCTCCCCCTGCTCCCAGACGCGCCATGGCGCGTCTCTACATGCTCCCCCTGCTCCCCCTGCTCCCCTACCCACCACCGACAATCGTCACCACTTCTAGCTGATCCCCTTCCTTAATCTGAGTCGTTGACCAAAACTGGCGGTGGAGAATCTCACCATTGTACTCAACCGCCACTAAGCGCGGATTTAGGTCAAGCTGTGCCAAAAGCTGAGGTAATTTGGTGTCAGCCGCACAGGTACGGGATTCACCATTCACTTGTAGAGTAATTTGATCGCGAGTGTTGGTCATAATTGAGGAGTACCCGCTTCAATACGACGCAGGTTTTGTTCTTTGGTAAGTTGAGAGAGGAAATACTGGGTAACCAATGTTGGTTGTTCCGCTTGCATGATCGCCCGCACGATCGCGACTCTTTTTGCTCCCGCTCCTAAGACCTCATGAATATTATTCGGATCAATGCCACCGATGGCAAACCAGGGAATTGATGACTTTTGTGCCGCGTACTGCACATAGTCTAAACCCGCCGCCGCTTTGCCGACTTTGGTGGGGGTTTCATATACAGGTCCTACGCCAATGTAATCGGCGCCTTCTGTAATTGCCCGTTGCATTTCCTCCGAATTTGTGGTAGAGCGACCAATAATCCGATGGGGACCGAGGAGTTTTCTCGCTACAGCAATGGGCATATCTTGCTGTCCTAAATGAACGCCATCGGCATCAATCGCCAGAGCCAAATCCACGCGATCGTTCATAATAAATAATGCCCCGTAATGGTTGCACATCTGGCGCAGTTTCTGGGCTTGAGCGAGTCTGACCAAATCTTCAGCCCCCTTTTCCCGATACTGAACTAACGTCACTCCCCCTTGTAGCGCCGCTTCTACCGTGGGTAAGAGTTGGTCTGAGGGTAAGGTGACTAAATAAAGCTGCGATCGATTCAGCAGTTGATAGCGGTGGTAGATGAGCAACTGACTCTCTAGGGTATAGACCCGATAGCGCATTTGTTTGCAAGCGGCTCCCATACCGGGACTATACAGTTTACCATATTCCTCTAGTACCCGTAAGGCTTCCTGAACCCGACAGAGGTTGGCTTGCAAAACTTGTTGGATATTGGCACGTTGTTCTTCCTGGGGATGAGACAGTTCCGTCCCTAGATCACCAGGGGTATCCCGTTCGGCACGAATCTCTCGACTATGCCAACGGGCAAGTTCTTGGCGCATCTGCTTGCATTCACTTGCCATCTGCACGCTATTTAGACCAAAGCGACACCACTCTTCGATAATCCGTAAGCCTTCTCTGGCTCGGTCTAAATTCGCATCTAAAATCCGGCAAACTGCTGGTTCTTGACCCATCCAACCGTTGTACCCGCTCATCGCCAACTGCTCCACGTTATTTCTTATCCTAACAGGGTGACGGCTTTTAATTCTTGACCGAGTATGATGTGGTTCATAAGTGTTGGAAATTTTCCATATTGTAGAACTGTTGTTGATTCGTTATTCTAATGCAACTAAGTACAGTAAACTCAAAACATGAGGTTGAGATTCACAGCGCCGGAAATGATTAAGCCCTACCCAATTCAACAGTTTCGCCACCCACACTTAGTCCGGTGTGGGTTCGGTGTGCTTGCTGTGGTTTCTCTCGGCTGCATCACCCTGACTCCTCTGGGTTTGCCCCAAGCTGTGGCACAGTTAACCTTGATTCCCCAGGGACTTGTTGCCCAGAATCAGCAAGACACCCCACTGTTGTTGGTCAACCCCATGACTGGGGATGATATTAATGGTAATGGTAATATGGATTCCCCGTTCAAAACCATTGCCAAAGCTTTACAAGTGGCTCAACCGGATACGGTGATTAGATTAGCGCCCGGTATCTATAGTGTCCAAACCGACGAAACCTTTCCCTTGATTTTGCCCCCCGGCGTCACGTTGCAAGGGAATCCCCGAACTAGAGGGGAGAATATTATTATCCAAGGGGGAGGTTTATTTGAGAGTTCCACCCCATCCCAGCAGAATATTACTATTCTGGCAGCCAACCCCGCTACGGTAACCGGGGTGACGATTACTAATCCCAATCCTCAAGGGTATGGGTTATGGATTGAATCGAGTTCACCGATGGTGGTGGATAATACGTTTACAGAAAATACCAGCGCCGCAATTGTGGTGAAGGGAAATAGTGCGCCAACCATTCGCAGCAATTACTTTTATAACAATGGTGGCGAGGGTATTCTCGTGGCGGGGACATTACAGGCAGATGTGCGGGAAAATGTGTTTATTGATCGGGATAACCCTAGCTGGGAATTGAGTCGCAACCTTCCCTCAACCCCAGCTGAATCCCCCACGACTCCCAGTATTGCCGAAACGGAATCGGTATCTCAACCCGTTGTAACCAGGGCGAATCCTTCCCTAACTCCTGAACAGGTTTCCCCCATCGTTGAACCCGATAGGAGTATCTCCCAGTTAGAAATACTCCCCACCACATTCCCCTCAAACGGAACAACTCTATCGGTAGCGAATCCCAAAGAGTTAACCGAGACTCAACCCGCAGCCATGGCTCAAACAGCCCTATCCCCCTCAACCTATTCCATTTCCGCCGCGTCTTTTCCGGTTCCCTCTAGTCTCCAGTCTCAAGAGAACCCTACCAATCCAGCGACAGCCGCAACTGTTCCCCAGCTCATCAATATTTCTGTCCCCTCGCCAACCGAGACAGAGATACCCGATAGGTCCACACCAGCCGCCTTGACACCTGAAGCTGAAATAGGAGATGTCACGGTTAATTCTCCAGAGTTCCCCAGCCGGGATTCTGTTCCCGTACTCCATAGCAACAATCCACCCGCTATTCCCCAGGAACCGCCCCCAAAAACCCTACAGGGAGGGCGCTATCGGGTATTAGTTGCCGCCAAAACTGACGATCAACAAACCTTGGTGCGATCGCTGATTCCTGGATCATTCCGTACTTCTTACAATGGCACGTTGATGATGCAAGTGGGATTATTTACTAGCCGCGAAAATGCCCAACAGATTCTGGATTTGCTTCAGGAGCAGGGATTAACCGTTACTATAGAAACCCTTCAGGACTAGCATCGTCGCGACTGTAGGGGCGGGTATAGTAGGGGTTTGGTTACAACCCCTACTTTTTGGATTATAAGTTAGATGCATTAAATGGCTTTTTTGTCAAACTCCCCTCGTTTCGAGTCCAGAAAACTGGGGTGTGAAACATGCTTGTATTATTTAATTTTTTCCGACGCTAGGGAAATAAAAGAACGCCGGCTCAAGGGTTTTAAGCGATGTTTGGTTAAAATTAGCTATAAAAAACACCCAATACAGCATTGATAAACATCATACTACACCCCCAAACCCAGGTCAAATCAGGATTTACCCGTGGCGTTTTCTGCCTGCTCGACATCCGATGAACTTTAGAATATTAAAACGTAAGCGTTAATCTTAAAAGTTTTCGTTATCTCGGACGGAGTGGGGCTGAAAGTGAAGACAGCGCCGGGACAAACTCAGGTATCGGGGTGGGTGGGGTTGTTGTGCGATCGCGTCTCAAGATATTATTTTCTATAGTTTTATTGCCTCCAGAGGCATCAATCACGCATTGGAGTTAAAATCAATTCCATCAGCTTCCAGGGATAAAAGTACTGCCATGAAATCTGCTCGGTTGCACTGGTCTTGGCTTTTTGCCATTCTTTCGATCACCCAAGGGATTCTTGGCATTATTATCCCACTCATTATTTATTCTCCTGCCCTAGCTGAACCAATTACCCCAGCCTCAGATGGCACAGGAACCGTGATTACCCCCAATGGGAATCAGTTTGCTATTTCTGGGGGGAGTTTGTCAGGGGATGGCGCAAATCTATTTCACAGTTTCCAAGACTTTGGCTTAGATGCGGGTCAAATTGCTAACTTTCTGGCAAATCCTAACCTCGAAAATATCCTGGGACGAGTGATTGGCTCTCATCCCTCCCTGATTAATGGCTTGATTCAGATAACTGGGGGAAGTCCTAATTTATATTTAATCAATCCAGCCGGAATCGTCTTTGGGGCAAATGCAAGTTTAAATGTCCCGGCAGATTTTATCGCAACAACGGCGACGGGTATTGGATTTAGTGATCATCATTGGTTTAATGGGTTTGGCGAAAATAATTATCAACAGTTACTGGGTAATCCTAATCAATTTGCTTTTGATGGTTCTTTAGGGGGAAGTATTGTTAATGCCGGGAATTTGACAGTTTCTCAGGGACAGAGTTTAACCTTACTGGGGGGTTCTGTAATTAACACGGGGAAACTCACAGCACCAGGGGGAAAGATTACTGTGGCGGCGGTATCTGGTGCCAATTTGGTCAGGATTTCTCAGGAAGGTCAATTATTAAGTTTAGAGGTGGAACTCCCCAGGGATGAGCAAGAATCGCTGCAATCCTTTACACCTTTGGATTTAGCCAAATTGTTAACAGGAACAGGGGAAAATCTGGAGACAGGGGTTGAAGTCACCCCAGCAGGAGAGGTACAACTAGCTAATACTAATTTTCCTATAGAAAACGGTGATATCGTATCTAAAAATGTGACGGCACAGACAGTAATTCTATCAGCTATTCATAATTTAACCTTGATAGAAAGCCAACTCAACGCAACCAATGATTTAACTTTGCTAGCGGGGAATACAGTGTTCGTGCGAGACAGCGTGACGCATCCCTTTTTGGCGCAAGCTGGCGGTAATCTTTATATTCAAGGGAATAATGCTATTGATATTTTGGCACTTAATCATCCCCAAACGCCCTTTGTTAGTGGTGGAAACCTGAGTTTAGTTAGTGATGGTAATATTTCTGGGGATGCTCACTTTATCAGTGGTGGGCGTTTCTCTGTTCTCAATTTGTCAGGTAAACCGGGAAATTATATCAGCCTGTTTGACCCAATTATCAGCTCGAATGGAGATGTCACATTTGGCGGTTATCAAGGAGTATCCCTGAAAGTTGAGACGAGAGGAAGTATTACGGGTGGAGATATTACAATTACTGGACCCGATACAACCCTGGTGGGTACAGATCCAGATATTCCCCTTTTAAGCAGTACCGCTGCTGTTATTCTACAGGCGGGGAAAACTTCCTTAGATAATCCCGTCAATCTTCCGCCAGCAATACCCCCTTTTGATTCCGCCGGAACAACGACTAATCCCGGTAGTATTTCAGTGGGGGAAATTAGGACAACCGATACAAATGATGGCACGATTATCTTATCGGCGACGGGTGATATCAGTACCTTTAATATTCAAACGGGTGAGAGATTAACCAATGATCGTGGGGGTGATATTGAAATCATTAGTAGCGGCGGTTCTATCTCCACAGGTACGATATCGACTGACGGTACTAATACCAGTGATGCGGGTAATATTACCCTGGAGGCGGCTGGCGATATTTTCGTTAAGAATCTTAGTGCCAGCACTGAATTTGGCAATGGTGGAAATATAAATGTAACCAGTGGTGGCAAAATTGATATGACATCACAAGGTTCTGTCAGTTCATCGGGTGATAATCAGGCGGGAAATATCACTTTTGTAGCTGATGGTGACATTGAACTTGTTAATATTGGCGGCGGAGATATTTCCATTACCAGTACAGGTGGGAATATCAATATGTTGGCTAGCACTCTCTGTGGTAGCGTTGATTTCTGCGATATTTCGGGTGGCAATATTAACCTGGAAGCGACAGGTAACATTATTACGGCTGGTATCGCTGCCAATGGCAATATTAACCTTAAAGCTGGTGGAACTATCGACACGAGTACATTCTTTTCTCTTGGTGGTTTTAGCGATGGTGGTTTACTTGACGCTTCATCAACGAGTGGTACGGGTGGAAATATTACCCTTGAAGCTGGTAGTACTATTATTGCCGGGGATCTTGATGCAAGTGGTTCTCAATCTGGGGGAGATATTACCCTAATTGGCGATGAAATTGACTTTACCGGGGGAGTGGATGGTATTGTATCAGTGAGCAGCACAGGTAACTTAACTATTGAACCAGCAACGCCTGATCAAAATATTGCCATTGGCACAGTTAGTGACAGGGGAGAGGACACCCTAGATTTAACCACGACGGAAATTGCTGGCTGGCAAGATGGTTTTCTAAATATAAATATAGGTCGTGCTGATGGTACGGGTACTTTAACTCTCTTTGATACAGTTACCGATAAGGGTACAACTCCTTTCCCGGATATAGTGATTATTTCCGGGGGGTCAACATTAGTTGGTTCTGATCAAGATACGACGTGGACAATTAACGGCGCAGATAGCGGAAACCTATCCGGTTTTGGCAATGGTTTAGCATTCTCCTCAATTGAAAACCTAACCGGTGGAACGGCTGATGATACTTTCGTTTTCAGTAACAATGGGACTATCAGTGGCGCGATTAACGGTGGATTGGACACGGATAGTCTTGACTATTCGTTGAACGTCAGCCCAGTTACTCTGAATTTGGCAACGATTGCCAATATTGAACAGGTGATTGGTAATGCTGATAGTACCCTAGTGGGAACTGATACGCTGAATACTTGGACGATAACGGGTCGTAATAGCGGTACAGTTAATAGTACGGTGATATTCAGTAATGTTTCTAACCTCACCGGTGGTAACTTAGATGACACTGTTGTTTTTAACACCAATGATAGCTTCAGTGGTAATATTAACGGTGGGGCTGGCAGTTTAACCCTTACCGGAGATGAAATTAATCTGGCTGGGAATGTTTCAGGAACAGGTAGTTTAACTATTCAACCCTTGACTCCGACGCAATCGATTCAAATCGGGGGGAGTGATAGTGGGAATACCAGTATTTTAGAGGTGACGGCGACAGAACTGAGTTTGCTGCAAAATGGGTTTAGCGCGATCGCGATTGGACGAAGCGACAGTAGTGGTTTAATTACAGTAGCGGGTGATGTATCGTTTAATTACCCCGTTACCTTGCGATCGCCTGTGGGTTCTGGTTCAATTGATACCACAGGTGGCACCCTCACAGGAGAAGGGAATGCCTCGATTACCCTGCTTGCTAATCAGGATATTACCACGGGGGATATAATCACTCGCGATCGCAACCTGATTCTATCGAGCAGTAACGGTACGCTAAATCTTATCAATGCCACCATTAATACTGGAGGTGGCGATTTCACCGCCAGCGCTACGGCGGATACAGGGAATGGAATCTATCTTGACAGTAGTAGTATTAATGCCGAAGGTGGCAATATTAGCCTCACCGGTACGGGAAGCCCAGGAGATGGTTACGGCATTGGGATTGATAATGGGAGTGTCGTCGAGACAACTGGATTCGGAACCATTACTCTGACGGGAACCAGTAGTGATGGATTTTTGGGGGAGTCGGTGGCTCTTGCTGATGCAGGAACGAGGATATCTTCCGTTGATGGTGATATTACAATTACCGGTATAAATAATGGAACGGTCGATTCAGCTCACGGTATTCTGGCTACTTTCAGTGCTGTTGTCCGTTCTACAGGTAGCGGTAATATCATCCTCAATGGTACAGCCGGAAGTGGTGGAAATTCCAGTGCAGGGATTGCGATCGCAGGTAGTAGCTTGATTGAATCCACAGGAACCGGGAAAATTACCTTAGAAGGCGTTGGTGGCGCCGGGAAGGACGATAATACAGGGATTTTACTCGTTGATGCCAATTCGGGTATCCATGCCGTAGATGGAGATATTAACCTCGTGGGTACAGGTACAGGGATTGGCAGTAATAATAATGGCATTTATCTGTCTAATGGGACTCTCATCGAAGCAACCGGAAACGGTGCGATCGCGCTTTCGGGAACCACGGCTGATGATTCTGCCGGCATTCGTCTCGATAGCAGTTCGATTAACCCAACCGGAATAGGTAGTGGTGCTGTCACTTTCACGGCTGATGAAATTAATCTCGAGGGGACGACAGAAATTAAGGGGAATCACCTGCTGCAACTACAACCATTGAACCCCAGTTTGGATATCGCGATCGCGGGTACGCTTTCTGATACCCGTTTAAATCTTAATCAAAGTGAACTCAATACTCTCCAAAATGGGTTTGAGCAAATTATTATTGGTCGAGATAACGGTAGTGGGACAATCACCCTGCAGGGTGATGTCATATTTAATGATCCGATTAAACTCCAAGCTCCTGTTGGTTCTGGTTCTATTAATACGACAGGTGGTACGATAACTGGAGCCGATGACGCTACCCTAACCTTACAAGCTAACCAAAGTATTACCACAGGTACTATGATCAATCCAGGTCGTGGGATTACTCTCACCAGTACCCGTAGCACCATTGATACTCGTGCGGGAATCCTCGATAGCAGTAATGAAACAGGTGATGGAGGAGCGATTGAACTCACGGCTTTTGACACAATTAACACCGGAGTTATTGATTCAAGTTCTGGCGGTAATGCTCAAGGGGGAATGATTACCGTAGAGAGCAGTGATGGGGCGATTAGGACGGGTAATCTCAATAGTTCTGGCGCGAGTGGTGGAAATATTTCCATCCTTGCGTTAACGGCGATAACCACAGGTGATATTAATAGCAGTGGCACAATTGAGGATGGGGGTGATGTTATTCTTGACCCGATTAACGATATTCAAGTTACCTCTATTAATGCTCAAGGGGGTAATCGGGGTAAGGGTGGGACGGTTGATAGTACGGCGGGTCGATTTTTCCGCGTCACTGGCAGTTTTACAGATAATCAGGGGACACAAGCGAGTATTTCCACGGCGGGTAATTTAGGCGGAGGAGATATTATTATTCGCCATGGTGGAAATGGAGAGACTCCCTTTCAGGTGGGTGATGCTAGTGTTAATGGTACTGTGGGAGCGATTAGCAGTGGTGATATTACGATTTCTCCCTCTGAATCGTTTTTGTTTACTTATATCGACGGCAATATTCAGATTATTGGTGTTGATGCGCCAATTATTCCCAGTGAACCCCCGATTATTCCAATTGAACCTCCAAGCAATCCGATCGACACAACCCCGAGTTTTAAAGAGCCACCGATTAATCCGGTTGATCTTACCCAAGTTCAAGACGAAGAGGAGAAAGATTCTGCCCCATCTGCGGTTTCTCAAGTTATCCCATCCCTAGAAATTGATGCTATTGCGCCGATTGAGGAACGGTTTACCTTACGGTTTGAAAATTATCTGAATCTAGAGGATACTACGCCGACAACTTTGGCTCAAGCTAGGGCGAGTTTAAATCAAATTGAACAAGCGACGGGGGCTAAACCGGCTCTAATTTATGCGGTTTTTGTGCCCACGGGGGTTTTGGATCAAGGTTCGGTGAATGGGACAAAATCTGAGCTTTTATTGAAACGCAGAGGGGCGCAGAGGTTGGCGCAGAGGGGCGCAGAGGGGGGTAGGGGTTTGGAGGTAATGGCTTTGGCTAATCAAGCGCCTCAAGATGATGATCGGTTGGAGTTGGTTTTGGTTACGGGGGATGGGGAAATGATTCGTTATCCGGTACCGGGTGCGACTAGGGAGAAGGTTCTGAGGACGATTCAGGAGTTGCGCCGCGCTGTGACGGATACTCGCATTCCTCGCCCCTATCTTCCGGCGGCACAACAATTGTATCAGTGGTTAATTTTTCCGTTGGAAGCAAGGTTAGAGGAGCGAGAGATTGATAATCTGGTATTTATTATGGATCGGGGATTGCGTTCTTTACCTATGGCGGTTTTGCATGATGGTCAGGGGTTTATTGTTGAACGGTATAGTGTTGGTTTTATGCCTACCCTTTCTCTTACCGATACCCGCTATGTGGATGTGAGAAATCTGCAAGTTCTGGCAATGGGTGCGTCGGAATTTACCGACCAAAACCCATTGCCGGCAGTCCCTGTGGAATTAGACGCGATCGCAGATAATTTATGGCAGGGTCGATCTTTCCTCAATTCTAGTTTTACTCCCGATATTCTTAAACAAGCACGGGCTAATCAACCCTTTGGTATTGTTCATTTGGCTACCCACGGTGAGTTTAAGCCCGGTAAGCCGGAAAATTCTTATATCCAGTTTTGGCATCAAAAGTTACCCCTGGATCAAATCCGAGATTTGGGATTAAATAATCCCCCGGTTGAATTGATGGTATTAAGTGCTTGTCGCACGGCTTTGGGGGATGAAGAGGCGGAGTTAGGCTTTACAGGGTTGGCTGTACAAGCTGGGGTAAAATCGGCTTTGGGGAGTCTTTGGTATGTCAGTGATCGGGGGACATTGGGGTTAACTAACAGTCCGTAAATATCTAGACAATTGGTGACATAACTGGACATTTTATGTGATATAATCAGGCAATGTCTAGTTTACCCCCCCCAAGAAGCAGCTGCTCGACTTTGTGTGTTGGTCTTGCTCTTTGCACCGATGCTCACTCTATGGTAAAATACAATCTTTTAGTATAGCTGGTGTTCATCTTCTTATCGATATTGTTGTATTAATTGGTAAGAAATCGGGTAACGAATAGCTATGAAGACGATAACTTATTGCAAAGGCTACCCAATCTTTCGCTGACTTAACTCGTGATTCTAATTGCTTTATCTGGATTTTTCTACAATATGCGGCTGAGGAAGTTTTTCCTTTAGCTAATGAAAT
>NZ_JAVJZI010000044.1:0-13908 GCF_040223135.1 Coleofasciculus sp. G3-WIS-01 | reverse complement strand
GTCTAATTTGCGATCGCGCTTTCAGTTTCTTGGCTTTCCTCAAGGGGTCTATAGGAGCGCACATTTTCCCATTCTCTTAAATTACTATAAATAACCGCAACAGTCAAGCCCAGCTCAATTACTGCCCTAGGGCATCTTTCTCCTTATCTGGTTAA
The DNA here is from genome assembly GCF_040223135.1 of Coleofasciculus sp. G3-WIS-01. Lineage (NCBI taxonomy): Bacteria > Bacillati > Cyanobacteriota > Cyanophyceae > Coleofasciculales > Coleofasciculaceae > Coleofasciculus > Coleofasciculus sp. G3-WIS-01. Next base: position 13,753 of record NZ_JAVJZI010000044.1, on the reverse strand, counting down.
TTCTATTTGTTGAATACTGTCTAATTTGCGATCACGCTTTCAGTTTCTTGGCTTTCCTCAAGGGGTCTATAGGAGCGCACATTTTCCCATTGTATAAGGATAACTAAAACGATAGAAAAAGTCAAGGGATGACTCCATTGTTTTCAGATATAATGTTGTGTCAGGCTGGGCAGTTGCGTCTATCAAGCCCGTAGTTATTTGAAAGAGCGCCGTGCAGCGGCTAAAAGTAACCGTTGTTCTGCGCGAGCGATCGCGTGATAGGTAGATTCGACATCATTCACATCCACAGAAATAGACTTAATCCCCCATTCCACCAAAGATGTAACTAATTCCGGATACTGGGCTGGGGCTTGACCACATATTGAACAAGGAATACCCGCCACATTTGCCATATCAATCAATTGCTTAATCGCTCCCATGACAGCGGGATGACGTCCATCTAAACTCGAACCCAACTCCCCCAAATTGCGATCGGCGGCTAATAACAATTGTGTCAGATCATTCGTACCAATCGAGATTCCCTGCACACCAGACTTAACATAATCCGGCAGTAAAAACAGTACCGATGGAACTTCTGCCATAATCCAAAGTTGAAACTGAGGATTATCCATTAATCCCGCTTGTTCCACCCGACGGCGACAAAAGGCAAACTCTTCAACTGTTCGCACAAAAGGCAAGATGAGCTGAACATTACTATACCCTTGAGCATAAAGCTGGTGTAACGCCGCCAGTTCCAAATCAAAACTCGTCGGATCATGTAAATAGCGATAAGTCCCCCGTCGCCCCAACATCCCATTCACCACTGGTAACGTCGAACCCGTCATATCCGACTTATCCCCATGGATCAATTCCGCTTCACCCCAATCCAAAGAGCGGTAAAATACAGGTCGTGGCATCAACGCCGCCGCAAACTCCCTGATCAATTGAGCAAGGCGGGAAACTAACTCCTGTTTGCGCCCCTGTCGCAACCATTCCTGGGGGGGTTGATTATCCAACACCTCCAAAATCATCAATTCCGATCGCAATAAGCCAATCCCATCAATCGGTAAATCCCGAATTCGTTCCAGAGATTGAGTTTGGCTAAGATTCACCAACAATTGAGTAGCAATAGGAAATCGGTTATACTCCCTCTGTGATGGGGCATCAGCAAGAGTTTTCCGCTGCTGAGACGTGACATCAGCTGCTTCTACCTGTTCTGTAGCATCCCTAGCTAAACGTTGAATTTCGCCGCGATCGCCATCCACCAACAGTACCTCCCCAGTTTTTACCAATTGGGTAATCCCAGGAACACTAACCACCGCCGGAATCCCCAATTCCCTAGCCACAATTGCCCCATGACTCGTCATTCCCCCCTGTTCTGTTACCACACCGGCGGCTTTTTTTAACATCGGTAACCAATCAGGAGCAATCGTTTGAGTCACTAAAATCCGATCCGGGGGGATAGCCTGCCAATCTGACTCCTCCCCAACCATCACTTGTGCCACGGCTGTTACTTGTCCAGACGCCGCCGGTAACCCTCGCAGTGGCTGAGGTTGGGATAGGAAGGGTTGAGAGGAAGAAGCAGACTGAGGGCGAAATTGAGTCACGTACAGTTGAGATTCTGGAGTGTTTGGAATTTTACAAAGAGTCCAGTCAAAAGAAAAGGGGGGATTGAATTGCGTTTGCAGTTTTCCGGATAACGCCATAATCTGTTGCCAAGCGTTATCGTCCAAAACAAACTGCTGCTGTTCTCCTTGAGTGAGGGGATAAGCTTGCACGGCATGTCCTGTCGGTTTGGGGTTAAGATAATAAGCCAGGGTTTTATTTCCCCGTAACGCGAGCAGAACGTGATGGGTAGGAATCGCGATTTGATAAGTATCTGGTAATACTTTGCCCTGAGTAATCGCCATACCCAGTCCGGAGGCGGCTTGGATTTGCCAGATATCGGATTGCGCCTGGAGGACACCAGAAGCAACCGTTTCATAGATCGGTTGTACCAGAACCGCTAAATTAATCTGATCGAGTCCAATCCCAACACGTTGGCAGTAAAATAGGCTTTTGGCTCGAAACAGTTCTGCCCACACTTGCTTTAAGGTATGGATCAGAGCATCCGGGTGTTTGCGGCAATAATGAGATGCCAAAAGTTCTGGAATTGGCGCAGACTCTACCCAATCCTCGCAGTTAACCTGATGGGTGGACATCTGAAGGTGCGATCGCACATCGGGAAATGACACAGATGGCTGTAAAATCAGGGCTTGGGCGTCTAGAGTTTCAACCCCATCCAGAATCTGCGATCGCCAAGCTTCTGGTACAGTGGCAGAGGTAATCACTTGGCGAATATGTTGGGCAACCTGTTGCAACTGACGGGGATTATCAACATTCACGTATAACGAGGATTGAGGTAAATCGGCTAACAACGGTTCAGATTGACTTAAGTCTGCTATGAGGTGCCAAAACGCGATCGCTGGGATGACAAAACCAGGAATAACCGGATAACCTTGTTGCCACAGTTGACTCAAGCCGAAGGCTTTCTCTCCCACAAGGGAACGTTGTGATGGTTGAATCTGATCCAGCCAGTAGAGATTGTCCACAATTTGCTTTGGAATACCACTCGCGGTTAAGTCATCTAGAATAACGGAAACTGGACTAAACCCGCCCTGACCGAGTTGTGAGTGTTCCAGAGTGCCATGGCTTGTCTGTTGTATGTGTTGCATGAGTATAATCACATAAGTCTTGTTAGGATAAATGTGAACAGTAGGTCACCGAATGCTGGGTATGTCATCAACCTCAACCCCTTTACCCGATTCCCTCGCCAAAATTGTGCAGCGATTTAAGCGACGGACGAATCCTAAACAACGGTATGAACAGCTTCTGTTGTATGCCAAGAAGCTTCAGGATATGCCAGAAGCGGACAAAACGCCGGAAAATAAAGTACAAGGCTGCGTCTCTCAGGTTTACATCAGTGCCAACCTAGAAGATGGAAAGGTATGGTATCAAGGGGATTCAGATGCCCAGTTAGTCAAAGGGCTAGTCGCGCTGTTGATTGAAGGGTTGAATGGACTTCCCCCAGATGAAATTATCAACGTTTCCCCAGAGTTTATCCAAGAAACGGGGTTAAATGTCAGCTTAACCCCCTCTCGTGCTAATGGCTTTTATAATATTTTCCAGACGATGAGGAAAAAAGCCCTGGGATTTAAACTGGCGACGAATCCTAGTTGAAACTCTTAACTCAGTTAAAAAAATTAATTTATGTCCAGGTACTTACACTCACCCAGAGGGGAGAGTCAAACCGTCGAAGCCCTTAATTGTCCACAGGCGGCGTCTTTTTCTAAACCGCGAGGACGACGCACGCTGACGGCAATGTTATGCTGTTCTAAGGTATCAACAAAGGCTTGAATCCGGCGGGGACTAGGACGCTGATAATTCACTTCGCTGATGGGATTGTAGGGAATCAAATTAACGTGACTCTGAAACCCGCGTAGGTGTTGAGCTAATTCTATTCCATGTTCGGGCTGGTCATTGAGTCCTGCCAATAGGATATATTCAAAGGTGACTCGGCGTCCGGTTATCTTGACATAATCCCGACATTCCTGTAGTAAATCGGCTAAAGGATAGTGTTTAGCACTGGGAATCAGTTGTTCGCGCAGTTGCTGATTAGAAGCGTGGAGACTGACGGCAAATGTCAGTTGCAGTTTATGCTGTGCCAGTTGACGGATGCGATCGCGAATGCCTACGGTGGAGATAGTTAGCGATCGCATGCCGATACCAATATCCTGATTGAGGGATTGCACCGCAGCGAGAACCGCCTCTAAATTGAGTAAGGGTTCTCCCATACCCATAAATACAACATTACTCACCCGTTGCCCAAAATCTTCCTGAACCGTCAAAACTTGATCAACAATCTCATGACGTTGGAGATTCCGGGTAAATCCGCCTTTTCCCGTCGCACAAAAGTCACACGCCATGGGACAACCGACTTGGGAGGAGACACAAACCGTTAACCGATTAGCGGTGGGAATCCCCACTGTTTCGATAATATTGCCATCTGCCAACCGCAGCAAATATTTAACCGTGCGATCGGGAGCCTGAGAGCGATAATGTAAAGTAGAGCGACCAATGGGGACATCAACTACAGCCTCTCGCCATGACTTGGAAAAGACCGAAATCTCACTTAGCGATCGCGCCCCTTTTTGATAAATCCAGTTATGAAGCTGGCGCCCCCGATAGGCGGGTTGTCCTTGCTGTTGTACCCACTGGGTTAACTCGGCGAAACTTGCCCCTAATAGGGGTGTATTGGTTACATCTTGCTGACTATTTTCTGGGGAGACGGGAGAATGGGGGGACGGGGTGACGGGATAAGCCATAAGTCTGATGATTCTTTGGTTTCACAGATTGTTTATTTTGTCAAGAACATTAGCGGGAATAGAAATGAGAGTGAATCAGTCGGGTTTAGATCTGATTCTACCGCCTCAGTAGGAGTTGGAGTGGGGAACCGTCGGGATAAAATTAATAAAGAATAAATTAACTCAATTATTGCTCTAATCAAAAGATAGCCAAATTCTCTCTAATTTAGGTTGGTGAAAATAAATCCTACTATATTAAGTAAATCTTCCTTAAACCCTTACATAAGACGTAACTTGCTTCTCACTCCCTTGATTATGACATAAGACGAATGACATAAGACGAATGACAAAAAAAGCCAAACTGATCAAATGTCCAACTGGCATCCAGGGACTTGATGAAATTACCAATGGCGGATTACCTCAAGGGCGTCCCACATTAGTTTGCGGTCAAGCAGGCTGTGGTAAAACACTCATGGCAATGGAATTTCTAGTCCGCGGCGCCATGGAGTACGAGGAACCGGGTGTTTTCATGTCCTTTGAAGAGTCGCCAGAGGAACTGACGGAGAATGTCGCCTCCCTCGGTTGGGATTTACCAGCATTAGCCGATCAAAAGAAGCTAGCGATTCAGTATGTGCATATTGATCGCACTCAGATTCAGGAAACAGGTGAATATGATCTCGAAGCCTTATTTATTCGTCTCGGCTATGCCATTGACTCAATTAACGCCAAGCGAGTTGCCTTAGACAGTTTAGAGGCTTTGTTTGCCGGATTGCAAAATAATGCGATCGTGCGTTCTGAATTGCGGCGACTGTTTCTTTGGCTTAAGGAAAAAGGAGTGACGGCGATTATTACGGGTGAAAGTGGTCAAAATACCCTCACCCGTCAAAGTTTAGAAGAATACGTTTCTGATTGTGTCATCTTCCTCAATCAACGGATTATCAATGAACTGGCAACACGACGGTTACATGTTGTCAAATATCGCGGTTCCAGACACGGTACAAATGAATATCCCTTTTTAATTGAAGAAGAGGGGATTTCTGTATTACCCCTTACCTCTGTGGGGCTAGATTACCAGGTATCCAATGAGCGGATATCCACCGGTGTTGATCGCTTAGATACCATGCTGGGAGGTGAAGGATATTTTCGTGGGAGCAGTATTTTAATTTCCGGTACAGCGGGAACAGGAAAAAGTTCGCTTTGCGCCCATTTCGCTGAGGCAACTTGCTTGCGAAAAGAACGATGTCTCTACTTTGCCTTCGAGGAATCGGCTAGTCAGATTATCCGCAATATGCGATCAATTGGCATTGATTTGGAGCCATCTGTACATAAGGGTTTATTAAAGATTAAAGCGATGCGTCCCACCTTTTATGGGTTAGAGACGCATTTAGTCAAAATTCATCACTTTGTCAATGATTTTAAACCCACCGTTGTCATCATCGATCCCATATCGAATCTGACGGATATCGGCAACTCTATGCAAGTGAAATCATTTATGATGCGTCTGATTGATTTCTTTAAAACGCACCAAATTACCACAGTTTTAACCCATCTTAATTTAGGCGGCAATCCCCAGGAACAGACAGATCTGGGCATTTCCTCGTTAATGGATACGTGGTTGTTGTTGCGGGATGAAGAAAGTGGCGGCGAACGCAATCGCTTACTTTATGTCCTGAAATCTCGTGGGATGAAACATTCTCATCAAGTCCGTGAATTCCGTTTGACAGATACGGGAGTGCAATTGGTTGATGTGTATCTGGGAGTCGGTGGTGTCATGGCGGGAACCGCACGCACCATACAAGAAGCGAAAGAAAAGGCAGAAGCATTGATTCGCCGACAAGCCATTGAACGTAAGCAGCATGAAATCGAACGCAAACGCCAGATTATGGAAGTTCAGATTCAAGCCTTGCAAGCTGAATTTGAAACTCAAAAAGAAGAAATCGAACAAATGATTCAGCAAGAGAAGTTGCGGGAGAATACACTGATACAGGATCGCCAAATACGGGCGCAGCTACGTCATTCTGATTCGAGAGAGACTTGAGAATAGGAATGAATGAATATACGTAATACGTAATCCGGAATAAAAAAATGGAGCGTATTGTAGCGAGCTTTTGAGGAAGTCACGGTACAATGACTAGATTGGTATTATCGGGAGTGAAAACAAAGCGTAATGAATAATTTTGAAAAAAACGAGAATCCGCTGGAGTTTATTGACAACTCTCAATCAAGTTTCGAGGCGCTGGCAAATCTGGAGCTAGAAACTTATGTGTTACGTTTGTATATTGCTCGTAATAATTTTAAATCCATCCAAGCCGTTAAAAATATAAAAATCATCTGTGAAAAATACTTGAAAGGACGTTATGAACTGGAAGTAATTGACATCCATGAAAATCCCGAACGTTTAGAGAAAGAGCAGATTTTTGCTGTGCCAACTCTGATTAAAGAACTGCCTCCTCCTTTACAGCGATTAATTGGAGATATGACAGACATCGAAAAAGTTAGGAGTTGTTTAAGTCTTTGAGTGATGGAAATATTGGTCAACGCCATTGGTCGATTACTTGCCAGAGTATGGAACTGCCCAAACTTGATAAGATTGAGTATTGATTAGAAAATTTCCCGAAAAACTGGTAACATTAGCAACACATAAGCCAACAGAATCGAATCAACCGTCTGATTAGAGAACACAGCTAAACCGTGAAACCCAATCGTATTACTCCAGAACCTGGTCAAGAATCTGTCTGGGATTACCCACGTCCTCCACGCCTAGAGGAGACAACAAAGCATATTCGGGTAATCTTTAACGGGATTGCGATCGCAGACACCCGACGGGCAAAACGGGTATTGGAAACGAGCCATCCTCCCAGCTATTACATCCCACCGGAAGACATCAAGCTAGAACACCTTCCTAAGACAGAGCGTAAAAGTTTTTGTGAATGGAAGGGAATGGCTGGATACGCCGACGTTGTGGTGGGTGACAAGCGGGCTGCTAATGCTGGCTGGTATTATCCTGAACCAACCCCAGAGTTTTCCTCAATCAAAGACCATTTTAGCTTTTATGCCAGTAAAATGGACGCCTGCTATGTCGATGATGAGTTAGTTCAATCCCAGCCGGGGGACTTCTACGGGGGATGGATCACCAAAGATATTGTCGGACCATTCAAAGGTGGAGCCGGAACAATGGGATGGTAGAGTTGAGCCTGGAAACTCACGCGAATACATTGACTATTTTTAACGTAGTCGCGGAAGTCCTCACCCTCAACAGAGTAGGGTGAGGATGGACAGCGGGAAATCGGAGGAACGTAGATTTCCAAATTACCTAGCTAGATGCAATTTTTTAGTGTTATAATAACAGTAACCCACTTAGGTCTACCTTCTTTGGCATGGGCTGAAGATAGTCGGGCTAGGTGTGATAGAGATGTAGTCAAAAGCGCGTTAATGAACTCGACCACCGTTCGCTTTTATAGCGTCCTCCAAAAGAATAGCGCAAGATGCCAATAGGCATTATCCGGTTAGCATTCTAACCACAAACCGCTCGCAACCAAGCGGACTAACAAAATATCACTGCCTGCGGAAGGCGGGCGGCTGCCTGTGGACGTTGAGTAAGACCAAACCAAACATGGGTTTGGAGAGGCATCGACGGATGAAGCGGGAAACTCCGAAGACGAATAAGACCGTCATTGTTTTTAGAAGTTGGAAGCTCCAACTTCAGCGAAGCAAGTTGGGGTACTTCACTTCACTCTCCGCTATACCCAAATGCTGCAAGCCATACCTTCCCTGATCCTGGGGTTTCAATTTGCCTCTCCAGGACCGATTCTGGTGAAGCTAGGACCACTGACTATCCGGTGGTACGGTTTATTAATTGCTTCAGCCGTATTAATTGGAGTCAGTTTGTCCCAATATTTAGCCAAACGTCGTAATGTTGACCCAAACGCGATCGCTGATTTGGCAATCTGGCTAGTGATTGCGGCAATTCCCTGTGCCAGACTGTACTATGTCTTGTTTGAGTGGGAACAATACGCCCAACGCCCGGAAGATATTATTGCAATTTGGAAAGGCGGTATCGCGATTCACGGTGCCATTTTGGGGGGACTTGTCGCCACGATCATTTTTGCCCGTGTTCAGAAACTATCGGTTTGGTTATTAGCCGATTTGGTTGTTCCTTCGCTGATTTTGGGGCAAGCTATTGGACGTTGGGGAAATTTCTTTAATTCAGAAGCCTTTGGTAGTCCCACAAATTTGCCGTGGAAACTTTATATTCCTCCCCAACAGCGCCCTCCAGGGTACATGAATTATCAGTACTTCCATCCCACGTTTCTTTATGAGTCGTTGTGGAATGTATTGATTTTTGTGATAATGATCACCTTGTTCTTTCGGGATTTGAAACGGAAACCACACCTGAAAGTGGGAACATTGGCGCTCATCTATCTGGTGGGTTATAGTGCAGGTCGCATTTGGATTGAAGGATTGCGAACGGATAGCCTCATGGTGGGACCTTTACGCATTGCCCAAATAGTCAGTTTAGTGTCAATTCTCTTAGGATTGGCAGGTTTAGCATGGCTCTATTGGTTCCGTCGTCCTCTACCCGATGTTGTACCACCGGAAAATCAGCAATGGGATACAGTTTCTGAGTAACACAGGGGTCATTGGTGTCAACTTAACGCTAAAAGCAGGGGGAGCAGGGGGAGCAGGGGGAGCAGGGGGAGCTGGGGAAGCTGGGGAAGCTGGGGTTGTAGAGACGTGCCATGGCACGTCTGGGAGCAGAGGGAGCGGAAAAAACGCAAAATCTATTAAAAAATTTTTTAGAGGATGGTGTAAGATTTGAGTTTAAACTTTATAATTTTACAAATGACCAATGACACATAATAAAAGTCCCAGAGAAAAAATCTCTAGGACTGAACCAGGGTGCATCTACCATTTCTTTCTTCCTATCCTAATGAACCAAATCCGGACTAATTGCCTAAAAAAAACAAAAGCCCCAGAGAAAAAATCTCTAGGACTGAACCAGGGTGCATCTACCATTTCTTTCTTCCTATCCTAATGAACCAAATCCGGACTAATCCATTAAAAAAAATAAAAGCCCCAGAGAAAAAATCTCTAGGACTGAACCAGGGTGCATCTACCACTTCTTATTTCCTATCCCCATGAACTTGCTCCGGAAAGGTTGCCTAAAAAAACAAAAGCCCCAGAGAAAAAATCTCTAGGACTGAACCAGGGTGCATCTACCATTTCTTTCTTCCTATCCCCATGAACCCAATCCGGACTAATTGCCTAAAAAAAACAAAAGCCCCAGAGAAAAAATCTCTAGGACTGAACCAGGGTGCATCTACCATTTCTTATTTCCTATCTCCATGAACTTGCTCCGGAAAGGTTGCCTAAAAAAAACAAAAGCCCCAGAGAAAAAATCTCTAGGACTGAACCAGGGTGCATCTACCATTTCTTATTTCCTATCCCCATGAACCTAGTCCGGAAAGGTTGCCTAAAAAAAACAAAAGTCCCAGAGAAAAAATCTCTAGGACTGAATCAGGGTGCATCTACCACTTCTTATTTCCTATCCTCATGAACCTAGTCCGGAAAGGTTGTATAAAAATAAAAGTCCCAGAGAAAAAATCTCTAGGACTGAACCAGGGTGCATCTACCATTTCTTATTTCCTATCTCCATGAACTTGCTCCGGAAAGATTGCCTAAAAAAACAAAAGTCCCAGAGAAAAAATCTCTAGGACTGAATCAGGGTGCATCTACCATTTCTTTCTTCCTATCCCCATGAACTTGCTCCGGAAATTTATATGTATCAAACCTCTGACTCTACTCAACTTCAAAACCCTCTCCCTTCCCTAGCCCCAGCCGTCTACATCATTGGTGCAGGTCCTGGAGATCCGGAGTTATTAACCGTTAAAGCGGTGAAAATTCTGCAAAAAGCAGATGTTATTTTATTTGCCGACTCCTTAGTGCCATCACAAATTTTGCAGGAAACCCGTCCTGATGCAGAAATTATCCGAACTGGGAATAAAATCCTAGAAGACATCTTACCCCTGATGATCGAACGAGTGCGATCGCAAAAATCAGTCGTTCGTCTGCATTCGGGTGATCTGAGTCTATACAGCGCCATTCACGAGCAAATGCAAGCCCTTACCGAGGCGGAAATTCCCTTTGAAGTGATTCCTGGGATTAGTGCTTACCAAGCGGCTGCGGCTAAACTAGGGGTTGAACTCACAGTACCGGACGTGGTACAAACCATTATCCTGACGCGCATTAGTGGTCGAGCATCAGCCGTACCCGAGCCGGAAGAATTAGCATCCCTAGCCGCGCATCAAGCCAGCCTCTGTCTTTATCTAAGCGCTCGTCATGTAGAAGCCGCCCAAGGCAAACTCCTCAAGCATTATCCAGCCAATACCCCGGTTGCTATCTGTTTCCGCATTGGTTGGTCGGATGAAAAAATCTGGCTTGTCCCTCTAGAACAAATGGCAGCACTGACTCACCAGGAAAATCTAATTCGGACAACACTTTATATTATCAGTCCCGCCTTGAGAACACCTTGGTCTTTACCAGAGACAATATCTAGCCCAGATACAAAGACAGGGACACGTTCCCGCCTCTATCACCCGGAGCACTCCCACCTCTTTCGCCGCGAGGGGAGATAGGGAAGCTGGGGGAGATAGGGAAGCTGGGGGAGATAGGGAAGCTGGGGGAGCTGGGGAAGCTGGGGGAGCTGGGGGAGCTGGGGAAGCAGAGGGAGACACCCCTAACTTGACTAAACCCGCCTCAATAGGTTGGTAGGTTGGGTAGAGCGTAAGCGAAACCCAACAGGCTAACGATGGCGTTAAAATTCCTATCATTAACCCTGCGAGTATAGTGATTGTATTGCCTTTTCTCTGTTCCCCAGTCAACTATGAAGCCAACCGTCTGTCCTAAATGTGGTGAAAGCTTAGAGTCTATCACCCATGGTGGCATAGAAGTCGATCGCTGCTGTAACTGCAAAGGGATTTGGTTTGATTCTCTGGAAGCTGAAAAACTCAAGCGGATTAAAGACTCCGAGAGTTTGGACATTGGAAATCCAGAAATGGGACATCAATTTGATCAAGTGGATGACGATGTGGACTGTCCTCGCTGTGGCGCGACGATGTTTCGCATGATTGATATTGACCGGTATAGTATCTGGTACGAAAAATGCCCCCAGTGTCACGGCGTCTGGTTAGATGCGGGTGAATTTAAGAAGTTTAAGCAGAATTTCTCACACAAAGGGATTCTAGGTCGAGTTCGCCAAACCTGGCGTCCTCATTAGCTTATCCATTGTGGGAGGGTAATGTAGAGACGCACCATGGCGCGTCTGAAAGCTGGGGAAGTTAATTTAACACTCGGTCAGGGCGGGTTTAGTCACATCGGGGTCAAAAAGAAACAATAGTAGTAAAACCCGCCCCTACAAACCATGTTCGGTCGAACAAAGTGAAGGGTCAAAACTCTCCCCCGCACCCAAAATCCCTGACTCTTGGTACACTGAATGCCAGATCTGTGCAATTTAGGGAGAGGATGCCTTGCTAGACGAACAAGCGAAAAAAACGATGCTGCGTAAGATTCCCCATGGTCTATATATCTGCGGCGTCAAAGAGGGTGATAACTTAAACGGTTTCACCGTAAGTTGGCTGATGCAGTCTTCCTTTGAACCGCCACTGGTGGTCAATTGTATTAAGAAAGAGACGGGATCTCACGAAATGCTGAAAAAAAGTGGGGTGTTCAGCATCAGCTTCCTAGACAGTGGACAAAAAAACATGGCGGCGAAATTCTTTAAACCCCAAAGCCGGGTTGGGAATAAGTTCGAGGATGTGGAATTTTATGAAGGAGAAGCCACCGGCTGTCCGATTATTTCTGACTCCCTCGGTTACATCGAATGTAAAGTAATCGATGCGGTGGAAAAGGGGGATCACAGTATTTATGTGGGTGAAGTGATTGCCGCAGGTGTCCACCGGGAAGGAGAACCGCTTTCACTCGAAAGCACCGGTTGGCAATATGGTGGCTAGAGACTGACCCCATATCCCAAATGGTTTTGATGAAGTTGCAATACTAAACATAATGCCTCTGATTAAAGTTCAATCATCTGTCACGAATTTAGAACCTACCCTAGTGGAAGGGTTGCTGAAAATCCTTTCCGCTAAGCTAGCCCAGCATGTAGGCAAGCCTGAATCTTATGTGATGACGGCATTTGAAGAGGGTGTATCCATGACTTTTGGCGGTACTATTGAACCAACCTGCTACATAGAAGTCAAAAGTATTGGCACGATGAGTCCAGCCCAAACCCAGGCAATGAGTCAAGACTTTTGCCAGGTGATTAGTGAAAAGCTGGGTGTCCCGATTAAGCGAATTTATATTGAGTTCGCTGATGCCAAGGGTAGTATGTGGGGGTGGAACGGTACAACCTTTGGTTGAGGAATTGGTTTTATCCTGATTGAGCCTTTGCTGTTTTCAGAACAAGCGGGAGCATGTCAGGATAGCAGATAATATCCAAGCTAACCCGTGCTTGTTGGGGACAGGACATCAACCCAACCTACTCTCGTTGACATGAACCCAAAGTAAGCCCCCCTTTTTAAGGGGGGTTTGGGGGGATCTCTACCGTGCCCTATTGGCACGCAAAACTAACCCTAATCAAGGTCAGCATCTAATCCTATTGGCTATCCAGCTTCATCTGTGCAAAATTTCTGGTAATTGTTACACATACAAAAGCTGGTTAAAAACCTCATCGGCTGTCAGAGTATTCAGAATTATACCGACTCGTTTAGCAATCTCATAAGCATTATTTTGAGGTGTGACAATGATGCCTGAATGCTGTTGTCCGATTTCGATGTAGCTCAGGTGCAATCTTTCATAATCCACTCGATTGTGAGTCAATAGACATCGCTCTTGTGCAGCAGCATAAGCCAATTGTTGCTGATCAGAGCAACCCGCCATCCCAGCATCAAGAGTTGTTAGGACATCCAAACCTCTAGCTCTGAGAAGAGTGGCAACCAAATTAGCAATATCCTCATCTGTGTAGAGTGACGCAAAGATTTTCATTCCGCTACTAAGGCTTTGCGAACTGCGGGATGAATCAGATCGTCTGGGATTCGATTTCGCTCAATATACTCATTGATTTCAGTCTGGTTATCTAAATAGAAGCTCAGGGCATCAAAGACTTGAGCCAGGGTAAGCTGGGGATACTGAGCCGGAATTTCTTCAGGAGGAGTCCCCAATCGCCATAAGCCGACAATGACTCGCACCGATATGCGCGTCCCGATGATAATCGGTTCACCGCTTAAAATGTCTGGATTACGAGTGACATATCTGGAAACTGATGTAGTCGTCATTAATCAAACCCTAGGAGATAGCTCATTTTTATTACCATCCTAACTAGGGCTTGCTGAATAAGTTGTGGGTGAAGGGAGCAGGGGGAGCAGGGGGAGCAGGGG
>NZ_JAVJZI010000042.1:0-6603 GCF_040223135.1 Coleofasciculus sp. G3-WIS-01 | reverse complement strand
TGCTCTAACCACTGTCTGAACTGATACCAGCTAGCATCAGCAATTGACTTAGCTAAACAGTGATTTTTGAGCATATTGGCAACCCTCAAGTCTTCGTAGGCTACTAAGTCGTTAGACTTGCAAACGTGACGCGCCAGTCTCTTGGCGTGTTCGGTACGTTGCCTACTTACTCTTAAGTGTTTCCTGGAATATTGGCCCCTTGCTTTACGGCGTCCGGTTGAACCTTTGACCTTTTTGTAGATAGCCCGTTGGCTATGCTTGATATCAGCTTCAGCTTTACGGAGAAACCTAGGATTAGGCTCTTGATGTCCGTTTGAGTCCGTGTAAAACGACTCCAGCCCAACATCTAAGCCAATTTCTTGACCTGTTGGTGAGTGAATATCAAGGCACTCAACGTCAACAGCCAACTGGCAATAGTACCCGTCAGCACGTCGCACTAAACGAACTCGCTTGATGGACTTAACCGGATACTGATAGATATCCCATTTTCCCAGTAGCTTGAGTTCACCAATTCCCTTTTTATCGGTGATAGTGATACGGCGTTTTGTCCGATGAAGTTTCCAGCCGCTAGTTTTATACTCAACTGAGCGGTTATCGCGCTGAAACCTCGGATATCCTTTTTTGCCAGCTTTTTTAGACTTGCAGTTATCGTAAAACCGAGAGATGGCTTGCCATCCCCGTTCGGCTGATGCCTGTACAGCCATCGAGTTAAGGTCTTTGACAAAGGAGAATTCGTTGCGTAGTGCTGTTGAATACTTATTCAAGGCAAAACGGTCAATCTTGGCTTCTTTTGGCGCGTCTATCCAATGTCGTAGGCATTTGTTACGGATGAACTGCACCGTTGTGATGGCTTCATCAATAGCCTTATATTGCTGCGGTTTTGCTTTGATTTTGTATTCAAGAACTAGCATTGATTCGACCTGTCAATGTTGTTGTATACTCATATAGCAATCCTAAATAGGATGCAACAAGTGAACGGCTTTAAACTCAGGCATAGCAAGGGTTTCAGTTTAAAAAATTGCCACAACCTAAATAGGATTGCTATATTATACATGATTAATGCTAATAGCCTAAGTGATGTGCTACTAGCGAATGGCTAGAAACAAGGGATGATTTGGTCATCTACGTGCCTCCGATGACCCGCCTTATATCCCACACCTAAAAGGATGTGGGTTTTACGTCGCTTCGATAATTAGTTCGTAGTGAGGGCTTTAGCCCTCTCCAGCTAGGCGTTATAGCACTAAAGTCAGGAGGGCGAGTTTTGTTGTACCCTTATCAGTGAGTAATTGAATTGAGTCCCTAAACCCGCCCCTACATCTAAACATTTCTCTTCCAGAATTTTCGCCCCTCTGCGCCCCTCTGCGAAACCCTCTGCGCCCCTCTGCGTTGAAAAATCATAGCTTAACCAAAGCGCGATAAAGAAATGTGAACTACGATCAATCTAGTCAAACTAGAATCAGGCAGCCACTTCACCTTTCCCTGAGTGAAACGCGGCTGCTGCCAAGGAGATAAGCCATGGAAAAAGAAAAAGTACCAAGTGCCATTATCACCCTGACCGCTGGTATTATTATCACCCTGGTCAGTCTGTGGGTTGGTCAAAACCACGGCTTGATGCCAGAACAGGCATCAGAACAAGCGCCGTTAGTCGATAACTTTTTTGACGTGATGATGACTATCGGCACCGCCCTATTTTTGGTCGTCGAAGGCGCCATCGTGATTGCCACGATCCGATTTCGGCGACGCAAAGGGGATGACACCGATGCGGAACCCATCATCGGCAATTTACCCTTAGAAGCCTTTTGGACAGCCATTCCTGCCATTATCGTCATTGGACTAGGGATCTACAGCGTCGAAGTTTATCGAGACATGGGCGGTTTTGAACCCGCCCATCACCATGTCGCCAAAGCCGATACCCCAGCGCAGATGGCAAGTATGCCCGGAAGTGCTATAGCGGCGCCTTTAGTTGCCGATACTGAGGGGATAGAGTCCGATCAAGCTATAGCACCCAAGGGGGCTAAATACGGCTTTGGCGCAGCACCCCAACGGGAAGGACAAACGGCTGACTTAGTGGTTAATGTCACCGGTTTGCAGTTTGCTTGGATCTTTAACTATGCCGATAGTGGCGTTGTCGCTGGCGAATTACATGTTCCCATTGGCAAAGACGTGCAACTGAACATCTCCGCCCAAGATGTGATCCACTCCTTCTGGGTACCGCAGTTCCGCCTCAAACAAGATGCCATTCCCGGTCAAGAAACGGAACTGCGGTTTGTTGCCACCAAAACTGGAACCTATCCCGTAGTTTGCGCTGAACTCTGTGGTGGTTACCACGGAGCGATGCGGACACAGCTTATCGTTCATACCCCAGAGGAGTATGACGCTTGGTTAGAGGAAAATCGGATAGCACAGCAGCAAAACCCCAATCAAACCGTTGCTGTGAACCCGGCTGATTTATCCGAGTCCGAGTTTCTGGAACCTTACGCGACTAACCTGGGCGTTGATGAAAAAACCTTAACCCAGTTACACTCAATGCATGAATCCTAAACAGAAGCACATAACACTCAATTTGTCCATCTGGACAGGCTTCTTTAGTTGTCACAAGAAATTCTGATGACCCAAACCGAAATTGCACCTCAATCTCAAGCCACTTCACATAGCTCCCATCCCACGGCATGGAAGTGGTATGACTATTTCACGTTCAACGTTGACCATAAGGTCATTGGGATTCAATACCTAGTTACCTCATTTGTGTTTTATTTGATCGGGGGATTAATGGCAGTCGCCATGCGAGCCGAACTGTATACCCCCGATTCAGATTTACTTGATCCCAATCTTTACAACGCCTTCTTGACCAATCATGGCACGATCATGATCTTTTTCTGGGTCGTTCCGGCTGCCATTGGCGGGTTTGGTAACTACCTGATCCCGCTGATGATTGGTGCCAGGGATATGGCATTCCCGAAACTGAATGCGATCGCGTTTTGGCTCGTCCCCCCAGCAGGTGCCCTACTCTTGGGCAGTTTCTTCTTCGGGGGCGCTCAATCGGGTTGGACATCCTACCCCCCTTTGAGCCTGATTACCGCCAATACAGCTCAATCGATGTGGATTCTCAGCATTGTCTTAGTGGGAACCTCCTCAATTTTGGGTTCGGTGAACTTTATCATCACCATCTTTAAAATGCGGGTTCCCAGTATGCGCTGGGATCAGATGCCCTTGTTCTGTTGGGCGATTTTAGCCACATCCCTATTAGCCCTGTTTTCCACGCCAGTATTAGCGGCTGGATTAACCCTGCTGTTGTTTGATATCAACTTTGGCACCAGCTTCTTCCGCCCCGATGCTGGGGGAAATGTGGTGGTGTACCAGCACCTGTTCTGGTTCTATTCCCACCCGGCGGTGTATCTGATGATTCTGCCGATTTTCGGGATTATGTCAGAAGTGATACCCGTCCACGCCCGTAAGCCGATCTTTGGCTATAAAGCGATCGCGTATTCATCCCTAGCCATCTGTATCGTCGGTCTATTCGTCTGGGTACACCACATGTTTACCAGTGGCACCCCGCCCTGGATGCGGATGTTCTTCACCATCTCCACATTGATTGTGGCAGTTCCCACAGGGGTGAAAATCTTTAGCTGGGTGGCGACTCTCTGGCAGGGAAAAATCCGCTACACCTCAGCAATGCTATTTGCCATTGGTTTGTTAGGTATGTTCGTCTTGGGCGGACTAAGTGGCGTTACCCTGGGAACCGCACCCTTTGACATTCATGTCCATGACACGTACTACATCGTGGCTCACTTCCACTATGTTCTCTTTGGCGGTTCCGTGTTTGGTCTTTATGCCGGAATGTATCACTGGTTCCCCAAAATTACGGGTCGGATGTATAACGAAACTTGGGGAAAGGTGCACTTTATTCTCACCTTTATTGGTGGCAATCTCACGTTTTTACCGATGCACCAATTGGGGTTGCAAGGAATGCCCCGACGGGTGGCGATGTATGATCCCCAATTCACAGCCATTAATCAACTGTGTACCTTCGGTGCAATTCTGTTGGGGTTCTCCGTCATTCCCTTCGCGATTAATATGGTCTGGAGTTGGATGTATGGACCGAAGGTGGGTGATAATCCCTGGGATGCCTTGAGCCTGGAATGGACAACCAGTTCGCCACCTGCGATCGAAAATTGGGAAGTCTTACCTGTATTAACCCATGGTCCCTATGCCTATGGCATGAATGGTCGCAATGGCAAAAAACTCAATCCCAGTGCGCCGACATCGGGAGAACCTGTTGTAGAAGCGAAGTAAGGTTAATTGTTCCAGACGCGCCATGGCGCGTCTGGAACAATGGCGGAGACGCGCCATGGCGCGTCTCTACATAGATGGCGATAGTTAGGAAAATAGTATGCAAGGTTCAACCATTGACGAATATCAAGTCTCGCCTACCCCAGAACCCTCGGCTGAGGTAACTGTGGCGGCACATGAGGAACATCCCGATTATCGGGTTTTGGGGCTAATCGTCTTCCTCGCCTCTGAATCCTTGATGTTTGGCGGGATGTTTGCCTCGTATTTAATCTATAGAGGCGTATCCGCAACCTGGCCCCCCGAAGGCACAGAGGTGGAACTCTTGTTGCCGACGATTAACACGATTATTCTGGTGTCGAGTAGTTTTGTCATCCATAAAGGAGATGTGGCGATTAAAAAGAATAATCTCTCCGGGATGCGGTTGTGGTATATCATTACCGCTGTTATGGGTGTGATTTTCTTAGGCGGTCAGGTGTATGAATATCTAAGCTTGGGGTATGGTTTGACCACCAATGTGTTTGCCAACTGCTTTTATTTAATGACCGGATTCCACGGATTGCACGTCACCATCGGAGTTTTACTGATTCTCGGCGTCTTGTGGCGATCGCGTCGTCCCGGACATTACGGTGAAACGAAGCATGTTGGCATTGAAATGGCAGAAATCTATTGGCATTTTGTCGATATTATCTGGATTATTCTGTTTACCCTGCTGTACATTCTGACGCTGTTTTAAGTTAGGACTTACGCAAAGCCTTGATTTGTAGTGGCGTGACTCAACTAAAATAGTGCAATAGATTGGGTACGTAGTGAGGGCTTTAGCCCTCTCCAGCTAGGCGGAGAGAGAACTAAAGTTCTCACTACAAACAAAGTCCTATTTTAGCTGTGTCAGTCCGCCATCGTGGGGAGAGCGTAGCGTAACGCACCTTGACCAACTTATAGTCGTGCTGCGTAAGTCCTGTAAGTGATGGTAGAGACGTAGCATACTACGTCTCTACTAATACCCATTTAAATTTGTATTCCCTGTTGCCTGTTGCCTGTTGCCTTACCCCTTGAATCACAGCTATGACCTTACTAGAGCTACAGCGAGCTATTTACCAATTATCTGTTGAAGAGCAATTCGTTCTGCTGGAAACCTTAGTTCAAGCGTTGAAAGTTAGACACCCATCAAAATCGGAACGTCGTACCCTGGTTAATCAGCTACGAGGTTGTCTGAAAAAACCCGGTCAGCCAGTCCTAACCGATACAGATATTGAGTTGATGCGAGAAGACCGCTTAGTGGAGAAGTACCTCAAGTGAGAGTTCTTCTGGATACAAATATTATTCTCGATTTCTTTCTGGAACGGGAGCAACGGCAGTATCCATATTCACCGTGAGCCAGTTATTAGAGCATTTTAGAGAGAAGTAAAACTAAAGAGGGTTATCGCACTACGAGGATAGGTTAAGACATTCCACGTTTGCCTGTTGCCTTTCTTGGGATTGAGGTATTCTAATCTAAATGCAACAGCTTATTTATATAACCGTAAAAATACTTAATTAATTGAGATCAGGTTCTATCGTGAAACACAGACATTTAGGGTTAATTGGACTCATATCACTATCGGGGATAACCAGTCTCCTCTTAGGCACACAATCCTTCGCCCCAACCGTTGAGCCAATAGCTCCCAGGATAGCCCAACAGACGACTAAAACTGATGCGGCTGACCAAATATATGACGAAGCCGTCGAACTCCTTGAACAAGGAACAGCCGAATCATTGCGACAGGCAATCCCTAAATTTGAGCAAGCCGTCAGACTCTATCGCCAAGCGGGTAATCAAGGTAAGGAAGCTGTATCTCTCAATAATATTGGCAGAGTCTACTCCTCATTAGGACAAAAGCAGCAAGCCTTAGACTACTACAATCAAGCCCTGCCCCTATTTCAGGCGGTGGGAGATAGAGGGGGGGAAGCCACCACTCTCAATAATATTGGCGCAGTCTACTCCTCATTAGGACAAAAGCAGCAAGCCTTAGATTACTACAATCAAGCTCTGCCCCTAATTCAGGCGGTGGGAGATAGAGGGGGGGAAGCCACCACTCTCAATAATATTGGCAGAGTCTACGACGAATTGGGACAAAAGCAGCAATCCTTAGACTACTACAACCGAGCACTGCCCCTAAGAAGGGCGGTGGGAGATAGAAGGGGGGAAGCCACAACTCTCAATAATATTGGCGCAGTCTACTACTCATTGGGACAAAAGCAGCAAGCCTTAGACTACTACAACCGAGCTCTGCCCCTAAGTAGGGTAGTGGGAGATAGAAGGGGGGAAGCCACTAC
>NZ_JAVJZI010000040.1:0-20059 GCF_040223135.1 Coleofasciculus sp. G3-WIS-01 | reverse complement strand
TCTGGAGTTATCTAAATTAGGCTCAATACTTGGTAGTTTTCTACGGGTGTTTGGTTTAAGTATTGCCGCAAGGATAGATAATTGTAAGGTGTGTCGCGGAACTAAGAATCCCCGCACTTATAGGGCGGGGAGTGTCAAAATCCCTGACAAGTCACGCGGGGCAACTTCAGGGAGTGAGCAATAGGAATAGTTACCTGCTTCGTCAGGGGGTATGGGGGCAGTTGATTGCTCTTGTTCATTGAATGGGTTTGTATTCGATTGAACCATAAGAATTCTCCTAATGTAATTTAATGAGGCAGGCAGATAAGTAGGTGGACACAATAAAAGTTAACGGTAGCGATTGTCATTCGTCATTCGTCGTTGGTTATTTGTCATTTGTCATACTCGCTACCCTTGAGAAGCAAGCTACGTACAGTAGGGGCGGGTTTAGTTACATCTGGGTGTAACCAAAAAGATAGTAGTGAAACCCGCCCCTACATAATCTCCCTCATCTTCCCCAGCTTCCAGACGTAGCATGCTACGTCTCTACATCGTTTCCCCTGCTCCCCCTGCTCTTCCTATTCAGCTTTCTGCCGTAGAATTAGCTATCCAATAGAGAACGAGTGTCTTTTGTGTCCATGCGCGGACCAAAATTAGTGACTAACTTTGCCGCTGCTTTGGAACCTAACTGACCGGCTTTAACATAACTCATACCATGAGTCAGTCCGTAAAGAACCGCACCAGCATACATATCTCCTGCGCCAACGGTGTCAACTGCTTTAACAGGTACTGGCTCAATCTCGATTATCTCTTGTCCATCAAAGATTACCGATCCTTTCGCTCCACGGGTAATCGCAAACCCCTTAGTTAACCCTTTGAAGTAATCAACAGCAACCATAAGATCCTCAGTGTCCGCCATTTTTAGGGCTTCACTTTCATTAGCAAAGAGGAAATCCACGCCTGAACCGATGATTTCGAGCAATCCATCTTTAAAGAACTTCACCATATTGAGATCAGACAGGGATAGGGCGATTTTTTGACCCGCTGCTTTGGCAATATCTCTGGCTTGAATCGCCGCCGCTTTACTGGCAGCACCGGTCACCAAATACCCTTCAATATAGGTATATTTGGACTGTGCGATCGCGTCAGGGACTAATTCCGTTTCTGAAAAGCTTGCAGAAATTCCCAGGAACGTATTCATGGTGCGATCGGCATCCGGTGTCACAAACACCAAGCATTTACCCGTAATTCCAGCTTCAGGGGCATGGTATTGTAGGTTTGTGTCAACCTTAAAGCGGAGTAGCTCCTCCAGGTAAACCTGTCCGTCTTCATCATTGGCGACTTTACAAGAATAGAAGGCTTTACCCCCAAATTGGCTCAGAGCAATCATTGTATTTGCCGCCGATCCCCCACCGCCGCGCTTCATTGACTTACCCTCCAAGCGTTTCAGGATCTTGTACTGATGATCTTCTTCAATTAAAGTCATCACCCCTTTATCAATGTCCAGTTCCTGGAGTAACTCTGGGGAAACTTCTAATTCAATGTCCAATAGGGCATTACCGAGACCATATACATCGTATTGTTGAGTCATCTTGATTCGTGGCTAAATCCTTCGTCCCTAATGGGTATGGGTTTCCCAGGAAAGCCAAGCTCCTAATTATAGTCCTAATCTTCCTTCAAAAGGAGGATTCTTTCGTATAACTCTCCAGTATATAACCCTAATAGAGTAATCCTTTAGTGCGATCGCGCTGATATCTGACACCCCTTGGCTCAATCCCCAAATTGGACAAGGGCGATACAACTCTATTATTTATGTTTATGGCTGATTAGCCTTGCCTACCCTATATCAAATCACCATACCCACAAACTTTACCCAATCTGAGTTACAAGGTTAACCACAATCAAACAAATTATGGCGGATCTTCCCAACAAACCGTGGACAATTTCATCAGCAGAGCTATTTAAGAAACTAGATGTTTCTGCCGATGACGGACTCTCTGACGCCGAGGTGCAGCAGCGACGTGAACAATATGGCGCTAACCGTCTCAAAGAAGCTCAGCGTCGCGGACCATTACAAATCCTGATCGAACAGTTCAAAAGTCTGGTGATTGGGATTCTCGCCATTGCGGCAATTTTATCCTTTGCCTTTGCTCAGTGGATTGAGGGAATTGCTATTGTTTTTGCCATCTTAATTAACGCCGCCATTGGCTTTTTCATGGAATACCAAGCCGTGCGTTCCATGGAAGCCTTGCAAAGTCTGAGTAGCAGCAAAGCCAAAGTGCGCCGCCAAGGACAGATGCAGGAGATTGACGCGGAAAACTTGGTGCCCGGAGACATGGTACTCCTAGAAAGTGGAGATCTGATTCCGGCTGATCTGCGCCTGACAGACTCCTCCCAAATGCAAGTAAATGAGTCCTCCCTCACGGGTGAATCTGTTCCTGTCAGCAAAACCACAGAACCCATAGAAGGGGATGTGGAACTTGCTGATCGCACTAATATACTCTTCAAAGGCACCGCCCTAACTCGTGGTTCTGGGGAAGGGGTGGTTGTGGCAACAGGAATGCAGACGGAGTTGGGTCACATTTCTGAGTTAGCCCAAGAAGCGGGAACAGAGGAACGCACCCCCCTAGAAAAACGGCTGAATCAACTGGGACGTCGTTTGATTTGGGTCACTCTAGTTATTGTCGTCCTGATTGCCATTTCAGGCATTATCGTGGGCAAAGATATTCGCCTGATGGTGGAAACCTCCGTCGCCCTAGCTGTCGCCGCGATTCCTGAAGGATTGCCGATTGTCGCCACGATTGCTTTGGCGCGAGGAATGTGGCGCATGGCAAAGCGTAATGCCTTAATTAATAAACTGGCGGCGGTGGAAACCCTAGGGGCGACTAGCGTTATTTGTACCGATAAAACCGGAACCTTAACCGAAAACCGGATGACGGTGAGTCATATCGTACTCGACTCCGGTGATGTTGAAATTAGTGGCGAGGGATTAGAACCGGAAGGGAAGTTCACCCAAGACAATAAAACCCTCAAACCCTTAGAGCATGACATTCTCCGCTTCGCCTTAGAAGTTGGCGTCTTATGTAATAATGCGGCATTGCAACCGGAAGACTCCAATGAAAGCCGAGTTGTCGGTGATCCAATGGAAGTTGCTCTGTTAATTGCTGGGGCAAAAGCTGATCTTAAGCGTGAAGAATTATTAGAAGATATGCCGGAAGTGCGGGAAGAGGCATTTGATCCTGACACTAAAATGATGGCAACCCTGCACAAAAGCAATGGTAATTATCGCTTTGCCGTCAAAGGCGCACCGGAAGCCGTCTTAGAGGTGTGTACCCAAATTTTAACCCCAGAAGGAGAAAAAGAACTCCGCGATCGCGACGCCTGGAAGCAACGCAACAATGACCTCGCCGCGCAAGGGTTACGGATTCTGGCATTGGCACAAAAAACGGTGGATAGTGAAGATGCTCAACCCTACGAAGACCTAACCTTTTTAGGCGTCGTTGGCTTACTTGATCCCCCCCGCCAAGATGTACGGGCGGCAATTGATGAATGTCAAAACGCGGGAATTCGGGTAATTATGGTGACAGGGGATCAACCCGTAACCGCCCGAAATATTGGTTTCGCTGTGGGCTTAACCGATGATGAACAAGCGGATGTGGTGCAGGGGAAAGACTTAAAAAGCCCCAAAGAATCCTCTTCTGAGGAACGTAAACGCTTAGTCAAAACTCCGATTTTTGCCCGGGTATCTCCCGAACAAAAATTGAACCTGATTGCCTTGCATCAAGACACCGGAGCAATTGTGGCAATGACGGGGGATGGGGTCAATGACGCCCCCGCCCTACAAAAAGCGGATATTGGTGTCGCCATGGGACAACGAGGTACTCAGGTGGCAAAAGAGGCGGCGGATATGGTGCTTCAGGATGACGCCTTTTCCTCCATTGTCGCGGCGGTGGAACAGGGGAGAGCGATTTTTAATAATATTCGTAAGTTCACGGTTTATCTGCTATCAGGAAATGTCGGTCAAATTATGGCAGTCACCGCCACCTCGTTAGTCAATGCACCCTTACCTATCTTGCCCCTGCAAATCTTATATCTGAATATCATTAATGATGTCTTCCCCGCCCTCGCCCTTGGTGTGGGTGAAGGATCTCCCACTCTCATGGAACAACCCCCTCGTGACCCCAAGGAGTCGATTATAACTAGACGTCACTGGTTTGCGATCGCGGGATATGGGCTAATCATCGCCGCGCCTGTTCTGGGTTCCTTTTACCTGGCATTCAACTGGTTAGGACTGGACAAAAATCAAGCTGTTACTATTTCCTTTATGACTATCGCCTTTTCCCGGTTGTGGCATGTCTTCAATATGCGCGATCCCGGAGCAGGTGTATTGGTTAACGAAGTCACCCGCAATAAATACGTCTGGGGCTCCCTTATCCTTTGTACTGGATTCCTCGCCGCTGCTATTTATCTACCCTTCCTCTCCGATATCCTGCAAACTCATGCCCCTAGTCTTCAGGGTTGGTTACTCATCCTGGGAATGAGTTTAGTTCCCTTAGTCATTGGGCAAATTGCCAAAATTATCGCCAAGTAGGAGTTTGGTTACCAAACCCCCGTGAAATTGTTCCCCTGTTCCCCTTTCCCTGACGATGAAATATGCCTCTTGAGGTAGATGTCAGCCCTAACGCTGCTATCTTAGGGTAAAGTGTTAAACCAGAAACTGAAAAATACTCAAAATAAGGTGAAATTCACAAAAACTGTTTTTCAGATTTATCGGCACATTCAAATAAAACTGGGAAACTAGGACATTAAATCGTCCCCAACCGTAACCTGAAACACAAGGAGAATAGGATGCCCAACAATACAGAATTCTTAGAAAAAGTCCAAAAGCAGGGTCACTTAGAAGACATCTACGACGCCCGCGATGTTACTGAGGTAGTGTTCCGCACCATGCGCGACTTAATGAACACAGACGCTTCAGATCGAGTGGAATCAGAACTGCGTCAAAACGATGACCCTGTACCGACTCCAGCCGAAGAACAGCAACAAGAAATTGCCGATCTTTGGAAAGACACCAATCCAGTTGTCAGCTTTCTGAGTCGAATTCGTCCCCCTCTCAATTTTGATGCTGATACCTTCTTGTTTCGCATCCGTCAAGAAGCGAGCTTGCCCAAAGGGGTCAGCCCAGAAACCGTGGTCACAGCTATCTTTTCCGCAACAAAAGACGAGTTGTCTCAGGAACGAATCAAAGAAATTGCTAGCTTTTTACCGCCTAAAATTCAGCAAATGTGGCAGCAAGCGTAGTTAGTCATTTGTCATTTTTCATTTTTTTGAATGTGTAGGGGCGGGTTTTACCAATAACATTGCGGTTCAAACCACTAACTGACCTAAACCCGCCCCGACCAAGTCCGATAATTTTAAGGAGAGGTCAAATCGGTAGTCAATTACCGTCGCACATCGGTTACGCGCCAACTCAGCTTGAAATTGAGCCAGAAATTCAATACCGTGACCGCCGCGATCGCGATTAATTTGGCAACATATTCATTAATACCAAAAACATTAAACAACAAATTCACCAGCAAAACATTGAGAAAGAGTCCAGCTAAACAGATCACATTGAACTTCAAAAATCGTTTAAACCGCTTGCGCCATCCCCGTTGATGTCGAGAAATATCGCCAAACGTCCATAAATCATTCCACAAGAAATTGTTGAAAATCGCGACTTCAGCTGACAGAACAGCACTGGTCGTTAGTCCCAATTCTACCTGCTCTCGCAGCAGATAAAAGATCGCCATATCCACAAACACTCCACTGAAGCCGACCAAACCAAAGCGCAGGAATCGACCAATGGGTCCTAGAGATAAACGTAAGCGCAGTAAGTGTTGTAAATACTCTAAATACTGTTTCCATGTTACCTTACTTTCACCCGCTTGACGCTCTTGAAAGACATAACCCACTTCCCCAATCCAAGGGACTCTTCCTCGACCCAAGACTTCAATTAAAATTTTGTACCCTAGAGGACTCAGAGGGCGACCGACTAAACATTGACGGCGCACCATAAAATAACCACTCATGGGGTCAGAAACACGACCGATGACTCCTGGTAAGAGGATTAAGCCAATCGTCTGAGCGCCACGAGATAAAAATCGGCGGATAATACTCCAATCACTGACGCCACCGCCTTCAACGTGGCGACTAGCAACGGCTAAATCTGCTCCCCGTTGGATCTCACTCCATAGCTGCAATAACAGTTCTGGGGGATGCTGGAGATCAGCATCAATCACACCCAAAACCTCTCCCCGCGCAACTTGCCATCCTCGGATCACGGCGGTAGAAAGTCCCCGTTCATCAATCCGCCGCATGACTTGTAACTGAGGATAATCCGCCGTGAGTTCCTGCGCCACTTTCCAGGTGTCGTCCGGACTATTGTCATCCACGACAATTAGTTCATAATCCCCCGCCAGTTGTGAATCGAGTAATCGGCTTAATTGTTCAACAATCTGGGGAATATTCTTCGCTTCTTTGTAAGTGGGAATAATTAGAGAAAATCGCAGAGGACGTTCTTCTGTTGTGGATAAGACATTGGTTACATCCGGAACTACAAACGAACCGGACGGAACAGGTAGCAGGGAATTCGCGGGATTGATACTCATGGGCTGTTGTTCAATTTTGACTCAAGCGGCTTGATCGGATAGAGGACTGATTTGAGAATTCATCATTCACTATTCAGAACTTTGATAGAGGTGAAGGGTAAATTGGTCTTCTTCCATGGTTCCCACCAGTGGCTGTGTTTCTATCAATTGGTATTGGGATTTTAAAGTGGTTTGGATGTTTTGTTGAAACTTGAGTTTTTCTGCTTCTGTTTTGGGTTTTGACCATATCGGATCGCCGCTATCTAACCAGAGTACACGAGAAAAGTTGCCCGTTTGATTATTCAAGGTTTTCTCTAACACCGGAGCCAGTTTTGCGGGGGGTTGCGCCAGTAAGGTTACGGGCAAATCTGGGGGAATATAATATGCCAAACGGAGGACGTGACCCCAAGCCTGAGAGTTGATGGCGATTAAGGTGGGAGTGGTGGGTTCTTGCTCGATGATGTCGGCGATTTGATGGAACATTCTGCGATCGCGTAATGTGAAATCCCCGATACTGATCACCAGATAGAACCCTAACACTAAAGCGGCGGCGAGGGGTCGCCATTTTCCCATTGTCCGCTCAATCCAAGCGGCGATTAAGAGCAGGCATCCGGGTAAAATAAATATCATTGATCGCCCCCAGCCAAAACCAACGGTAAACTGACCCTTGACAATATCTACTATTAATGCTAATAAAAGCGGAAAAATCCCCAATAGCAACGCCACACCCAAAACCCTGTAGTGATGCTGACGCCACAGACGAATACTACAGAAAATCAAGAGTGCGATCGCGCCTACCCCAGCGATAGTAGCACTGACAAGGGGTAAACTTGTCACCCAATCCCCCAACACTAAATGAATTCCGAGGGTTTGGGTGACTCCTTCTAGATGTCTCCCCACCGTTTCCATCCAGGTTTGAGTCCCGCCAAACCGTTCTAAATCAGCATTTCGTAGCTGTTGTCGGGTTCCCCATAATACCCAAGGAATCGTTAATATGATCCCCGCCATAAACCGTAGTCCATGTTGCCACCAATGTTGCCGATCTAACCATAAGACTAAGATAGCCAGAGCGACGATAAAAAAGGCAAAGTAATAAAAGGTGAGGAACCCGGCGGTGATTGAGCCGATGAAGACCAGATTCCATAAGAGTTGAATGTAGAGACTCGAATGCTGACCTTCTTTGTGTCTCTTGTCTGGAAACCTCTGCTTTTGGGGATCAATTAATTCCAGCGCCGCCCAAGCACTGAGAATCACCCATAGCAACAGTGGACCATACATGCGGACATTGAGCGAGTGAAAGAGATAATATGCATTAGTGCCTAAAAGAGCCGCCAATAACAAGCCCCCGTGATGACCCAACACACGACGACCGAAACCGTAGGCGCTACCGATTGCACCGATACTTAATAAAACGCCCAAGCTGCGCGTAGCCGCTACCCCATTACCGAACAGTCGCAACCACAGATGTTGACCCAGAAAAAATAGAGGGGGATGGGGTTCAGCCGCTAATCCTTGGAGTAATTTTTTCAGAGTAGCTGGGATAGCACCAATGCCGTTTTCTACAGGTAAACTCAGTAACGGGGTATAGTCAGCTAAGGTAACAGGCAATTCCTTAGGTGTAGAATAGTACCCTTTTTGACCCGTAGACAGCAGCAGAG
Source organism: Coleofasciculus sp. G3-WIS-01 (assembly GCF_040223135.1). Lineage (NCBI taxonomy): Bacteria > Bacillati > Cyanobacteriota > Cyanophyceae > Coleofasciculales > Coleofasciculaceae > Coleofasciculus > Coleofasciculus sp. G3-WIS-01. The sequence continues at coordinate 11,793 of NZ_JAVJZI010000040.1, read as the reverse complement.
ACAACACCTCGTCGTACCAAAATTCTCGGCTACTTAAGTTAAGGAGTCTTAACAGTACTGCGATCGCGATCGCACTCAGTAACACCCAAGACAAGGTGCGGGAGAGTTTAGACAGGGGGAAACTTTGGCTCATAGCGAGAGTGCGATAGAACAAAAGGGGGTTCTTTGCCAGTTTAATCGATGGTTTAGCCTTAACGATAGTAGGGCGAGTCGGTCAAATTAAAGGCTTTCCCCGTAATGATAGTTCAGCGACTTGCCCCTACACTAAATATCATCATCTATACTGAAAACTACTGATTAAAAGGAAGCTTCGTCATGGTCAGCTCTCCTTCACCCTCTGAAACCCAACAAACCGATCGCGCTACCGATTTAGCTGAATCCGGCTGGCGTGTAGTCACCGTTAATCAACCTGACGGTACAATCACCCAAACCAAAGTGCCGCTTACTCCTGAAGAGTTTCTCCATCCCCAGGAGGGTTATCATTTGCCAAATAGTACCTTTCACGATGATATAGCAGGTCAGGCGAAAGATATCTTGACCCGCCGTTATGCTAATGACTCCACCACTGGAGTATTCCGCGACTTGTTAATTGAATGGGATAGTCCTGGACAAGGGGATCACTGTCCAGATACGTTTGTCGCCTTTGGTATTCGGAATAAAGGCGAAAATCGCTCCAAGTTCATTGTTGCTGATGAAGGAGTACGTCCTAGCTTCATTTTAGAAGTCGTTTCCCCTCGCTACCGCAAAGAAGACCGGGAAAAAAAGGTTTTAGAATATGCCCGTACTCGAGTAAATGAGTACGTCATAATTGACCGCCGCCTGATGCGGGGACAGGTGATTGAAGACGTTTTAGGATACCGATTGGTTGAAGGGCTTTATCAACCGATTACGCCGGATGAAGAGGGACGCATTTACTGTTCCACTTTAGGAGTGCTGATGAGTTTGCACAATGGCGGTTTGGTAATTGAAGATGCGAATACGGGAGAACGTTTGCTCTCTTCTTTGGAACTTGAAGCAGCAAATCAGGAGTTAGAACAGCAGACTACAGAAATGGCGACATTGTTGGAGCGCTATCGAGAACGTTTTGGAGAGTTGCCGGATAATGAGGAGAGTTAGCAAGCTGCTGAAAAAGAGTACCTTGAATCAAGGTCAATGTATATTGAGTTAAGTCTTCACCTCGGTAAAACAACCAACCATTGACACCCAGTACCCCCAAACTCAGTTCCTTGTTGATTGTTCATTGTACTCGTGAAGGCTCAAGACAGCTACGAGTCAATCAGGTAAATAGTTTCAGGCTTTGTAAGGAAATATTACAAGAAATTTATTAAAAAATATTGCCATTGTCTTGAAAGAATTGCTAATGTATGCGTAATGAGTCGTTTCTGGTAGAAGCTCGTCTAGAGGAGGCTAATTGCATAAACACTGCGTTTATTTTGGCTGTCAGGTGGTTGGCTGATTTGGCTAATTACCGACCGGATAGTTCTGGGATACTCGATCAACAATTAACGCTTCCACATTCACCGAGAACATTAGCAGAACTATGATCACGATTCACTCTTTGTAGATACAGCATGACTGGAGATCATGTTCGACTCACGGGTTAGCTTTTCATTCATAGAACCCGTTAATTTAAAAGATTTGATCACTGTTTCACCACCAAATAACTCGCCAGTTCACTCAAAAAATGGCGAAGGGTGAAATATGTCCTACTCTTCAATGTTTTAGTGCAACGACAGAAATAAGTTCTGATTACTTATGTCTCATCTCATGCTGAGGCGGTTAGGAGGAATTATGTACCCCTGAGCATGAATAATCGGAAAAAGCCGAGTGAGACTCAACGACAGTGAGGTTTTTGCCATGAATATTCAAGGAAAGACTGCTTTGGTTACCGGAGCATCGCGGGGAATTGGGCGTGCGATCGCACTCGAACTCGCCAGAGTTGGCGTTAAGCGCCTAATCTTAGTCGCACGCGATCGCCAACGTTTAGCCGCCGTGGCGACGGAGATTGAAAATTTAGGAGTCGAAGTTGCTATTTTGGCGTTAGATTTAACCCAACTGGTAGAAGTCAATGTGGCAATTGCTGGCGCTTGGCGCACCTACGGACCTGTTCACATCTTGGTTAACTGTGCAGGGATTGCCCACCAAACTCCATTTTTGAGAGCTAAACTGCCTCAGATGCAGGAGGAGCTTGCCATTAACTTGATGGGATTATACACGATTACCCGTCTACTTGCCAAACGGATGGCAGCTCAACGCCAAGGAATCATTATTAACGTCTCCAGTTTAATGGGCAAAGTCGCCGCGCCGACGATGGCGACGTATTCCGCCACCAAGTTTGCGATTTTAGGCTTCACTCAAGCCTTGCGAGGCGAACTAGCACCCTATAATATCCGGGTGATTGCCTTGCTCCCCTCTCTCACGGATACTGATATGGTGCGAGGTTTACAGCTATTTCGCTGGGTCATGCCAATGACACCTGAGCAGGTAGCCAAAGCCCTAGTCACGGGACTGCAAAAGGATTCACCGGAAATCCTGGTGGGATGGCAAAGTCATTTAGCCGTGTGGTGTAGTCGGATTGCGCCGTGGCTGATGGAGAAGGTATTACAAATGGCGGCGCCTGTGTCCCGAACGAGTGCATTACCCCCTGTGGTTCCCAGCCATCGTTGAGCCGAATTGGACAATTGTGGATAAGGGGCTTGGTTACCCAGTGGATAAGTAGGGGCTTGGTAACCAAGCCCCTACTCAAAACTACGCCATACGCCGACTAAGACGCCTTGTACCTCTACCTTTTCTGTTTCTACTTCTATGGGTGGATAATTAGAATTAGCAGGTTGCAGGGTGATCATATCCTCTTCCCGATAAAAATGTTTTAATGTTGTACCGTATCCTTCCACTCTAGCGGCGACAATCTGACCATTTTTCAGTTGTTCGGGTTCAGGAACGGGTTGCATAATCACCAAATCCCCTTCTCGAATTAAGGCTTCAATCATGCTGTCCCCTGTAACCCGGAGGGCAAAGTTACCCGGTTGGGTGAATAAACCGGATAAATCAATCCGATCCATCCCATCGGTAAAGGGTTCAACCATACCCCCCGCCGCGATCGCACCCAGTACAGGTACTCCCGATACCGTACTACTGAGAATCCGAATCGTCCGGGCTTTGCCTTCTGTCCAGTCAATGTATCCTTTATTGCGTAAATGTTCGAGCCGACTCTGAATCGGTGCGGGCGATCGCCGATTCATCGCTCGCATCATTTGCCGGATTGAGGGCGCATGTCGGGCTGTTTGAATATAATCAACGAGCCAATCATAGAGTTCTTTCTGGGCTTGGGTGAGGGGTTCCATAATCCTACAAATTACACTCTTGTTTTGACGTTACAGGTCGCGCGGGTGCAGATGGCTCAACCATTGGACTTGCCAGTCTTTATGGCAGTCAATCTGCCCGGTTGGGGTTAAATTGAAACCCATTTATTCAACTCAACGAATACTATTTACTATAAGCCATTAGTAGTACTAATGTCCTATCTCGATTCAGTTAAATGAGTTTTGTGTAGGGGCGGGTTTCACGATTAACGGTTTTGACCTCACCCAGATGTAAGTAAACCCGCCCCTACTTAAACATAGGCTTTACCGCTGCGCTCCCTCATGGGGATTGGGCTGTCGCATTCGCGTCGAAACTTGGGTAAAAAACTAATAGATATGGGCGCGAATGCGAGATCCCCTACGAATGTATTTCCTCCTGCGCCCCTGCACCCTTGGAGCCTCTGTGCTGGCTCAATCAGCGCCTAAAAGACTAGCGAGTAAAGCTTTCTGAGCGTGCATCCGGTTTTCGGCTTGATCCCAAATACGCGATCGCGAACCTTCCATCACCTCTGCGGTAATCTCTTCGCCTCGGTGGGCGGGCAAACAGTGCAACACGATCGCATCCTGTGCCGCTAGACTCAAGAGTTGTTCATTGACCTGATACGGTAGAAATACAGGAATTCGCGCATCGGCTGACGCCTCCTGACCCATACTTGCCCAAACATCGGTATAAATCACATTAGCGCCCTTAACCGCTGCCTTAGGATCATCCGTCATCGTCACTTCACTCGATACCGCCAGTTGTTTAGCTCGATTTACAATTAAACTATTCGGTTGGTAAGCTGATGGTGTGGCAACTCTGATATTCATACCCATGAGGGCGCATCCTACCATGAGTGAGTGAGCCACATTATTACCATCTCCCAAGTACACTACCGTTACACCCGCAAGTGACCCAAAGCACTCTTGAATGGTCAACAAGTCTGCCAAGACCTGACAAGGATGTTCTAAGTCAGTCAGGGCATTAATAATGGGAATCTGAGCATACTCAGCAAAGGTTTCTAATTCTTTTTGCTCAAAGGTGCGAATTGCCAGGATGTCCAAATACCGATCCAAGACCCGGGCTGTATCTACCACAGGTTCTCCCCGACCCACCTGGGTGACATTGGGGTTCAAGTCAATCACCTGACCCCCCAGTTGGTACATTGCCACCGAAAAACTGACTCGGGTTCGGGTCGATGCCTTATAAAACAAAAGCCCTAACACCTTATTGCATCGCAGGTTAACCTGCCCGGTTTTCAACTGGGTAGCTAGATGCAACAGTTCGTGAATTTCACTCGCACTCAGGTCAGCTAAACCTAAGACGTCTCGTCCTTTTAATGCCGTCATGTTCCTTCTCCGATGACTCAGTGGATCGGCGCTTGCCAGAAAGCACGTTGGCTGGGGCAATCCAACCCAGCACCAATTTTTACCGATGTCAGTCTCCTACGGCTACCCAGGTTTTGGCAAGAAGCACCGTCCTAAAAATTTAGCAGATTTTTATCGGATCAGTTGAATTTTGAGGCGGATGATGTAAAATATCAGTTTTTTTCGGAAGCGTTGAGAACCGATCGCCAATATTACGTCTAGATCAGCAATAGAAGCCGTGAGTTGGCATTGACTTGATCAAATCGATGCATTTAACCATCCCAAACTCTAAACCTTATGAAACGCTCCGTCATCCTTCTGTGTGTCGTTGCCATCATTAGTACCAATCTCGGTTTTTTCTATCTGGCATCTGGCTATCTCACTGAAGAATTTTTACCCACCCAGAAACTCCTCTGGCTGGTTTTGAGCCTGGTGAGTCTGAGTTTAATTTTGGCACTCCCGATCGCCTTCGGATTGACTAAGGCGTTCGCCAAGGTTCAAGATGATGCCGAAAACCCTTTGTTGGGTGAAGTTCCAGCATTACTCCCGTTTCAGGATAACCCGAATCTGAAACGATCAGGCGATCGCACTCCCTCAATGGTCGCGGCTAAACTCGTCACGAACCAAGCCCTAAATACCAATAATGATGCTACCCCTTTTTGGGACAAGCCCAAGGTTCTCAACCAGACATTTAACCAAACGCCAACATTTCGCGATCGCCTCCAGGACATGGCTGAATATTTATCTGATGAAGACCTTAATTTTCTTTCACAACAGCCCAATCCTAACCTTTCTGCGTTGATGGCAAAGGTTAAGCGTGTTGCCAACTTTACCGATACCCTTTTCGATGCCCTCACCTTACAGCCAAATCCTCCTCAACGTCTCTATCAGTCAGTTGATCTACGCTCCATCGCTCAAGAGGTGTTGGACCTTTGTAAACCCTTGATCCGCCCCAAACAATTACAATTACGTAACTCCATTCCAATTGATTTCCCCCAATTCAATGCTGATGCCAATCAATTGCAGCAAATTTTGTATAACTTAATCATTGACATGATTAAGTTTACCGAAAAAGGCGCGATCGACATTTGTGCAACTATCACCCCTGATCAATTAGAACTGACTGTGGCGGATATCGGCATCAGCATTCCGGCAGATCAATTACTGGAAAATGCTTATAGTGCCACAATCCAACAGTATAGCAGTACCGCTTTAGGATTGATCTTAACCAGACGTTTGGTAGAACTCAACGGCGGTCAACTCCGAGTTGAATCAATCGGTAACCAGGGTTCACGCTTTATTTTGACGCTCCCCATTTCTGGCAATCAACAAACCCAATTGACTGCGTCTGTGAAAAACCCTCTGTCTCTAGTAAAACCTCCCCAAAAAATATCAGCCGAATTTAAATCATCCACAGACTTAATCCAATCATTTAAAATTTTAATTGTAGACAATAAACTTGTCAATTGGCAGCCCCTGATTGACTCGATCTTGTCTTCTCAATCTTACGTCATAAAACAAGCATCTAGTGGTAGACAAGCCTTGGCAGAAGTCGAAAAAGGCTTTAAACCTGACTTGCTGATTGTGGATGCCGTAATGCCCGAAATGAATGGCTATGACCTTTCTCAAAGCATTCGCCGTTTTTTCTCAGCCAATGAATTGCCAATTATTCTCGTTGACGATAAAGAAAAACCACCGGACTGGGAAAAAATCTGGAGCTACCGCATCAATGATTATTGGACTAAGCCCCTTGACCCCAATGAGATGATTGCCCGGATTAATCCTTATCTGAAACTTACCCAAATCAATGCAACCTGCAACCGCTTCATTCCGTCTAAATTGCTACAGATTTTAGGATATACCAACCTCAGTGAGGCGAAATTGGGGGATTGCGTTCAAAGGGATATGACAATTATGTTTGCAGATATTCGGTCATTTACTACCCTATCTGAGAAAATGTCACCCCAGGAAAATTTTGATTTCATCAATAATTATTTTAAGAAAGTTGTCCCCACTATTCGCCAGCACAATGGTTTTGTCGATAAGTACATTGGTGATGCCGTCATGGCAGTCTTTCCGGAAAAAGCTGAAGAAGCATTGGACGCGGCGATTGAGATGCAAAAACAGATCGCCATCTATAACGGTAAGCAGGAAAAAAAGGGAAACCTGCCGATTTCGGTTGGCATGGGACTCCATAGTGGTAGTCTGATGCTAGGTACTATTGGTGAAGAACAACGGATGGAGGCAACAGTTATTTCTGATGCCGTGAATCTGGCATCTCGTTTGGAAGGATTGACGAAGATTTTTGGGGCGTCGATTATCTTTAGTGAAAAGTTTTTGCTGAGTCTGGATAATCCCCTAAGCTATAATTACCGATTTTTAGGGAAAGTTCCTGTCAAAGGAAGGAAAAAAGCCGTCTCTGTTTTTGAAGCCTTTGATGGTGATCCGCTGACGACGGTTAATCTAAAAATTAAGCATCGAGGTAACTTCGAGTTGGGAATTCATCTTTTTTATAGCCGAAGATTTGCCGAAGGATATAAAATATTTAAAGAAATTTGTCGAGAAAATAATCAGGATAAAGCAGCTCTATTCTATATGAAGCGCTGCCGCAAGTTCGACAAGCTTTGGATGTGGGGGCAATGGGATGATTTTAATAGCAAGAGATATCAATTTTGAATTATGATTGGAGGATCTTCCGGCTCCCCGAACCAAGTCCGCCTGGGCAGATTAACATAAGAGTTTGGGAACCCGGGGGGAGCGAAGCTTGCCGAAGCCTCGGCGGGTTTCATTTGTGTAGCTGCGGTTTCAACCGCCCTATTGAGAATGGAGCAAGATCTCAGTTTAAACGGACATTATATAACTGTGCCAATCCCCAATCCCCAATCCCCAATCACTAATCCCCTGTTCAAATTAGGGCTTACCTTAGTGAATCTGGGATTATCTGTTGCGCCTGTGATCATGTCTAGTCCGGTTCAGGGAGCGACAAAAATCTATATTCCCTATGGTCCTTTAGAATTTTCTCTGTCTATTGCGGCACTAGAAATTTACGCCACCGAGGGTAAAATTGAGCCGGAATTGGCGTTTTATGCCAGTTATGTGGAACCGCAACAGTTAGAACGGTTACGGCAAGTTTTAGTCACACCTATCGATGTGAGTCCAGTCGCGATCGCACAGTTTCTCTATTCGCCTCAAGGGGAAGCAATTCTGGAACGGTTGGGGGAAGTAATTCAAACCAAAGCCGGTCAAGAGGGATTCTATGCCATTCGCGCTGCATTAATCAAAGCGGCGGCTCAACCGGAGGGGCTAACGTTATTAAATGTACTGCGGGAGTTTCCCACTTATGGTATAAGGATTAACTCTGCCCGTAGTTTTGAGATTATTGAAGAACTGTCTCGGTTGAGTCGGCAAACCCAACAGGCAATCGCCGGGGTGAATCAGGAGGCGATGGCGGAAATTCAAGCTCAGATAGAGTCCGAGTTTCCCCGAATGCTACCCAACTTTTCCGAATTACCCGACTTGGCGGAACCGGGACCGATTGCCTATTCTAAACAAACCCTGACGTTGAGTGATCTGAGTCGAGGACGCCGATTTCCAGTGGATCTGTATTTACCCTCTGCTGATATGGCAAGGGTTGGGTTGACTCCCCTAATTGTAATTTCCCATGGACTCGGTTCTGATCGGATGACGTTTGAGTATTTAGCGCAGCACTTAGCGTCTTATGGCTTTGCCGTAGCGGTACCGGAACATCCTGGCAGTAATGCGAATCAATTACAAGCGCTGAGTCGAGGATTAGCCAGTGAGGTGACGCCGCCGTCAGAATTCATTAACCGTCCTTTGGATATTACCTTTTTGCTCGATCAACTCGAACAGTCCGATCAAAGACAGTTAAATCTGGATAACGTTGGTGTATTGGGTCAATCCTTTGGGGGTTACACCCTGTTGGCGCTAGCGGGTGCTGAATTTAATTTTGAGCGATTGCAGCAAGTTTGTGGGGAGTCAGAGGATTCCTTAAATGTATCACTGCTGCTGCAATGTCGGACATTGGAATTACCCGTGGCGGACTATGACTTTCGTGATCCACGGATTCAAGCCGCGATCGCGATTAATCCCGTGGGCAGTGCTATCTTTGGTAAATCTGAGTTTGCTCAGATTCAAATCCCCCTGATGCTAATTTCCGGGAGTAATGATACCGTAGCACCCGCCCTCCCGGAACAGATTCAACCCTTTACCTGGCTAAAGTCGCCAAATAAGTATTTAGTATTGCAGAATAAAGGCACTCACTTCTCTAATCTCGGTGTCTCGACAACGGCGGTAGAATTGCCGGCAGAGGTGATGGGTCCTGATCCAGCAATTGCTCAAGCCTATACCCAGGCGCTGAGTGTTGCCTTTTTTAAAGCCTATATTGCGGGTCAATCTGAATACCAGCCTTACCTCAATGCGGCTTATGCACAATTCCTAAGCCAAGACGCCATGCCTTTGAGTTTAGTCGAGTCTTTAACCCTAAATCAGCTCTCTGAACAGACGGATGAACAGAGGAACTCCTCGCCCTCACCACAAGCACCGCTTTTAATTCCCCTTCCGTAAACTTATGTTTCAGGTTTTTGTAGTTTTTAAACAAATATAAAAGACTGTATCAAGGGGTTGCCTCTCTCAGAAATCGTGCTAAATTAAATATAAAGCTACATAAGTTCTGGTGACAGATAAAACAGCTTAGTCTACAAACGTTAGAATTAGGAGGAATAAAAAACCTGTCTTATCTAATATCTGTCTCATCAGAAGATAGCAACGAAAGCCATAACAGCAGCAACATTCATCGAGAACGTTGATATTTCCTCAAATAGAACCTAAGAAGCTGCGTGACTGACATAAAATTGCCTTGGATTGTTCAGTGCCACTTCAAGTTTCATTGCCCAAAGGAGGAAATCACTCAGCCAGTATTGTTTGAATGTTGCTGTTTGTTTTGAACACGGATTTCACGGATTTAGAGAAACGGTAGGGGTGGGGTGGGATAGGTTAGTCGCACTGATTTCACGGAGGTGTTGGTTCTCAATAGGCAAAGGATGATTAGATTGTCGGGGAGATTGTTTAGTTGTCTGTGACAATCTGTGTTGTTCACGATTGAGTCTTGTTGTGAATGTCATTGCTATCTGTGTAATCTGTGTTGAAGAATGCAAGGATTTTTAAATTTAAACAAACCCACAGGATTCACGTCTCACGACTGTGTGGCGAAAGTGCGGCGTCTGCTGCGCCTGAAACGAGTGGGACATGGGGGAACCTTAGATCCGGCGGCTACGGGGGTTTTGCCGATCGCACTGGGTAGAGCCACCCGTTTGTTACAATATATGACCTCAGATAAGGCATATCGGGCGACGATTCGGTTGGGAGTGAAGACAACAACCGATGATTTAGAGGGAGATATTGTGGCGACGGCTTCTGCATCTGGGTTAACACTGGAAACCGTTTTGCCGTTTCTGCAACAGTTTCAAGGAAAAATTGAGCAAATTCCCCCGATGTACAGTGCGGTTCAGGTTCAGGGGAAACGGCTATATGAGTTAGCGAGGGCGGGTAAAACGGCGGAAATTCCGACGCGACAGGTTGAAGTGTATCAGATTGAGGTGTTAGATTGGCGTCCAGGGGAATTGGCGGAATTGGATGTTGCGATCGCCTGTGGTGCGGGAACCTATATTCGCTCCATTGCTCGTGATTTGGGAGAGGTGCTTGAGACTGGTGGAACGTTAGCGTCTCTGATTCGTACCCAAAGCAGTGGATTTAGTTTAGAACAGAGTTTAACCTTAGAGGAATTGGCACAACAGGTAGAAGCAGGAACCTTTAATTCCATTCCACCAGAAGCTGCGTTAGAACATTTAGGGAAGGTTACGTTATCAGCAGATGATGCTCGTCGTTGGTGTCAGGGTCAACGTATTATCCAAAAGGCAGAAGGCACAGATCAGAAGGGAGAGGGTAATGAGCAAGGACATGATCACGGTTTAGATGAACAGGATATGACTGATCAAGATGTCTCGACTGATTCTGCTGGCAATATTCGACGAGTTTATCACGAAAATGGGACATTTTTGGGTATTACTCAGGTGATTGAATCAGAATGTGAGTTAGTGCTTGCGCCTAAGATGGTTTTGGCAGATTGATACTCTTTATTTGAAATGTTTTCTGCCGATTCACCTGAATTGCCAGAGGCAAAAATTGCAACAAAAGATACGTTTTAACAGGCAGTTTTGTGCTATCACTTTGGTTTTTTTACCGAAGCTGCACGTTTATTTTAAGAATACGTGGAGGATTCCTGCGATCGCGCCGCTCAAAGTTATCTCCAACGCTGTCACCGTCATAAGTAGAGACGCGATGCAAGAAGCATCTTGGGAACATGTAGAAATGTAAAGGTAGAACGTCTGGGAAAAGAGATTAAATATGTTAGAGCATGAGCGATGGTGCAGGCTCCCCCGTACTGAGCGTCGGGGGATGAAACCGAGCAAGTCGTAAAGACAGCGGGATTTATCCCGCAATAATCCCCTTAAGTAATATAATATAACCATAAAATTGGAGGTGATGTTCTTGTACGGTTGTCAGCAATTACTATTAAATCCAGCTCAAGAGCTAACCGCCGTTCTAGAGTTTATTTGCACCGAAGCGAATAACTTAATGAACTGTGGTATTTATTAACTCGTCAAGTCTGGTTTAAGTGTCGGCGGACTATCGGTAAATATGACTTAGAAAAGGAGTATAAAAATAACAAACATTTCCAAGCCCTCTTTTCTGAACGCCTTCATCAACCCATCAAACGACTTGAAAGATTCGCTAACCGTTCTTAGGGCTTGTTGAGCTGCCTGATAATAGAGGGCTTGGAAATGTTTGTTATTTTTATACTCCTTTTCTAAGTCATATTTACCGATAGTCTATAATATTGGATTGTGCTACTGTGCGAACTATATGGTATTCAGTTCGTAGATACTGAAGATAGTTATACCTCTAAAGCTAGTTTTCTCGACAACGATACTCTGCCTGTATTCGTCTTTTTCCCCAGCTTAATTCCATCTTTATTGCGTCGATTCCAACCGAAAACAACTGTTCC
>NZ_JAVJZI010000035.1:0-10532 GCF_040223135.1 Coleofasciculus sp. G3-WIS-01 | reverse complement strand
ATCAAACGCTAATTGAAGAGATAATAAGATCTTCATGAGTTTTTATGTTTTTTTTGTCTTCTTCCTTGTCCACTTTCCCTCCAGGTCTTCCAAGTCTTACCCCCATTATACCGTCAAGGTAAAAAACCTACCCTTGTGAGGAAGGGGGGGCTGGGTAAAGTAGGGATTTGCCGCTTGAGTGCGGCTTGAACGTTGGTTTTACTGACAGGTTCTCCCCAGGCTTGTCCGAGACGTTTCCAGAGTTTAGGACCGACATCGCGCTTGAGGTAGCTGATGGCATAGCCAGAGGATTCGGCTATCTGTTCGTAGGTTTGGTTTTGCAGTGAACCCAGGAGGATGGCGGTCTCGACTTCACTGAGTCCTCTGCCTGTGAAGGCACGAATCGTTGCGTTGACGACTTCAATGGCTTGTTCACTATTCATTTTTTGCCACCCATATTCCCACACTTGTGAGCTGATTATACCTGAACTGACCTGAACTTTTTGGGAAAAGCCTGTTTTTACAGGATTTCTGATTTTTATCTGAAGAATAGATTTTTTCAATGGGAGGTATGGGCGGGCAGGTTCAGGGGGTTTGGGGGAGTTGACCTGACTTTAGCTGAACTGACTTTTCTCTGGAAGTCCATAACTTTACTGTAACGACGTTTAGAAAAATTCAACTTAATGTTTTCATTAATGAAAGGTTCTCAAGCACAAGTAGCACCAAGCATGAGTAGCTACAGCACCAGCAAAAAGGAATTATCTGGATAAGTTTGAGGGACTTTTTCAATAAACATCTCAAGTTATACCGTATCTCAATGAGAAAACTCTAAGAAAAAGTTTTCTCCAGTGATTTGTTAGACCAACTGTACAACTCATCTACAGGGGCAATGTTCTTTGATGTTGATGGGATTGGCAGCACAGATCAAGTACAGTTTGCGATCCTCTCAACAAATTTGCCTTTGATTAGTAGTGACATTTCCGTCATTGCCTAGAGTACCCATCTACTAATAGTCTGTTTCATTGTGCAGCCGTTTCAATACTGCTCGGTTAAGAAAACTCGATGAGGATGAAACCCTTGAAATATCATCGTGGTTCATCGTTCCCAAAAAAGGCTTATCCGAGCAGTATTGGCAGCCGTTCCCACTCTCAAAGGTGATCGCTATTTTCCCTAAGTGCGATCGCCTCACCTCAAGCATACAACCCTTAACCCAAATCAGATTAAGATTCTAGCCATCACGTCCACGCGATCGCATCCGTGTATTTCATCATGCAGGAGAGAAGTCAGTTATAGGTTTAACGATGACACCACTGGCGATCGCACCATTCCTTTGGCGATCATCTACTGTCACCAGAGGACAATTTAGATCAACAGCCAATGCAATATACAGCGAATCATACAAAGCCAATTGATAGCTCAAACCGATTTGTAAGGCGCTAGGCAAAAGATGAACAGTTGGCATGATCCGGAATGATAACGCCAGCAATTCACCAACAATCTGTTCAGCCTGTGTTTTCGGCAATCCCCGAAACCGAACCTCTTTCCACAGAACATTAACACATTCCAGCAGACAAAATTCTGGGATACACAACTGATCTCCTTGATACATCCGAGCGACTAAGACTCGTGCTTCTGGCGTATAAGTTTGGGTGATAGCGTACTGAACGACTACACTAGCATCCACTACATAGATTGCCATTAGCGGACTCGATCCTCGTGCAATAATTCAGTCGTGCTGGGAGAGCCAGGAGGTGGTGTCCATCTCAAACGATCCATAGCCGCTAAAACCTCTTCAATAGAGCGATTATCCCTTGATTGTTGCCACCAGTTGTGCAACCTTTCATCCACCACTTCAGTAATCAAGGCTTTGATGTCATCAATCGTCATATCTACTATTTTTGCTGATGCCATGCTAGACTTCTCCAATTTCTTCGATTAACTATTCTGGCATTGTAGGCGATCGCCTGTAGATAGATTTTACGGTTAAGTCGGGCGCACGTCAGTAGGGTAAAAGGGCGCACGTCGGTAGGGTAAAAGGGCGCACGTCGGTGCGCCCCTACAATTCTAATCTATTGCCGTTCCCACTCTCAAAGGTGATAGGCTCACACCCAAGGATACAACCCTTAACCCAAACCCGATTAAGATTCTAGACATCACGTCCACGCGATCGCATCTGTGTATTTCATCATACAGGTGAGAAGTCAATTATAGGTTTAACGATGACACCACTGGCAATCATACCATTCCCTTGGCGATCATCCACTGTCACCAAAGGACAATTTAGATTCAGTAGCAACAGATGTGTAAAACTAGAAATCAAACTCTCTAGCAATGCTTTCCAAGGGCAAGAAAAGAGAAAGTTCTTGATCTTGAAACGGAATAAACTCATGTTTAAGATAAAATTCCTTTGCCTGTAAATCTATTGCATCAACTCTAACCGCAAAAATTCCAATGTCTTGAGCAGCACGAACAATACGATAAAGAGCATCGGCTAAAAGTTCTCCTCCCAAACCTTGCCCCTTAACAGTATTATCCACTGCCAATTTACCAATTAACGTAGCGGGAATTGGATAGGCAGGTATCTTTCGTTGATAAGATTCAGGAAAAGATTCGTACTCAATGACACTGGCGCTGATAGTATAGTAACCATCCACCTTTAGTCCGCCTGATGCTGGAAGAGCCACAAAGGTTTTGGCAATTCCCTTTTGATGGTTTTGCCGAGCGTATTTCTTGAGATATTCATTGAGAACTCGATAGCCACAGTCAAAAGCATCTCGTTGATATCTTTTCTAAATAGGCAGAACGTCCCATCTCGGTTCACTACTTATCATACTTGTCCCGAAACTTTTGGATAGTGGCTTTGAGCTTTCCCTTCAGTTGCGGCGGATTTTCCATCACAGACATAAATAACTCGCGATCGCGATTTGACAGAACTAGCCTTTCATGGACATCTATTTCCTGTCTAGCGATGGGAACCAAGTAAAAAAGAGTATAAGCACTTAAAGAAACTCCTTTCAAGGCGGCTGCCCGTTCTAGGAGTTCTTTTTGCTCTTGAGTGACCCTTAAATCAATCCGGCTATCTTTAGGTTGAGAGGTTTCCGGCATCTTGACTCTCTAGTTCGTTTAATTCACAGTCTAGCTATTCGGGCGGATAATGTCCACACAAGTTCCTATAGAGCATAATGACAATTTCTAGTTTCAGTTGAGCTTTCGACATCTTTGTAGCTGCAACAATGTCCTTGGGAATAACCACATCCATGTCACTTCTCCTCTATAGTTGTCAAGTCAACTGCTACGCCATTAGCTTTGGTGATGAGGACGTGCGATCGCTACTCTTGTCAGCTAACAGCAAATTCCGTGTATTGACGTGCATAGGGAGCATGATACCCCAGCACAATATCCTGTTTAGCCACCCCCAGCTCAACTAACTCATTCGCCACACCCGTTTCTGTCCCATCATGCTGAATCCAGATTTTGTCCCCTTTAATATCTATGTGAATCAAGCAACCATAAACCCGACGACGATTCTCCCAACCAACGCTAACCACCTGATAATGGTCGCGTTCTGTATCGAACACAGGAAAGGTTTCAACCTCACCATAGGATGACTGGAAGTGGCTATGTTCTGCTAAAACTTGTTGCACCAGTTTACGATAAATTTCTAATCGCTCCATTGCACAATTACCTCATCTTTAGGGTCAAAAACTAGCAAGCTAACTTGGTACTCCTGCACACTGCGTTGAGTCAGTTCTTCCGAAAAAAAATCCTGGTAGATTTCCAGAGGAACTGCTAAGAATAGCTTTCGCTCTGGTTCCTTAAGTTTCAGTCCAACACGGTAATTCAAAAACTGTCCTAAAGCCGTATGAAATTCAGAAATAGTAGAAGGTGCTAGGAAACTTTTAACTTCCACAGCAATGCGTGTCTTATCCTTTTGGGCAGCAATGATTTGTTCTGCCCCTAGATCAATCCTTAATTGCCGACCCCGTGAAAATTCTAGGATTAAAGGGTCGTGAGTAATTGTCCAGCCATCTTTTTGCAAGGCAGCTTTCACAGTATTATGATAAACGTCTTTGGCAGACATTTCCTTAGTTTTTCTAGGCTATCCATAAAAGTACCACGTTGAGCGTTTAGCTGCACAAGCTCTGGAAGCCAATAGTGATGTGCGATCGCCTCATACCAAGGATACAAGCCTTAACCCAAACCCGATCAAGATTCTAGCCATTAAACAACGCGATCGCACTTCCACAGAAACCGCTATGAGTTAGAGTGCCAAAGGATTTTGAAGATTGAAGGACAAGGAAAGAGAGAAAAGCTAGGGGTGTGGAAACCCGCGCAGGCGGGTTTTGTTTGTATAGCTGCGGTTTCAACCGCCCAGTTAGCTAATACAATTCCGGACATATATATAATGTCGGCTAATATCAGAAAACAGTGATAAAATTATTGTCCTAGATCATCCTCTACAGATACAGAACTTTTGACTTCATTTCTAACGCTCACTGAATGACTCAACTGACGCTCCAACTGAACCGATTTTCCTAGAAGTAATTCTCTAGCGCAATCGCTGTCTACGGGTTTTGAGAATAAAAATCCTTGACCATAATGACATTGCAACGCCACTAAAGGCGAAACTTGTTCTAATAACTCAATTCCTTCAGCAACCACATCCATACTCATGGTTCTGGCGAGGGTGATAATCGCTTGAACAATTTCCGAGTTTTCACCTAACGCACCAATTCTACTGATAAATGAGCGATCAATTTTCAACGTACTAATCGGAAAATTATGCAGGCGACTTAAGGAGGAATAACCCGTACCAAAGTCGTCAATACACAGATGAATTTGCCGTTTTTTCAATTCCAAAAGTAAATCTTTGACCAGTTCCGGATTATCGATGACCACACTTTCCGTAATCTCCAACTTTAAACTGCCAACTGCAATATTGGTTTCCTCCAAGATTTGGTCAATTTGCGCCAATAAATCCGGTTGCATAAACTGTTTACAGGACAAATTAACATTCATCGTCAAGGGTTGGGGACTTTGAAATTGCTGCTGCCAAACACTGAGTTGGCGACAAGCTTCTCGCAGTATCCACCACCCCATGGGAATAATTAATCCGGTTTCTTCAGCGATGGGAATAAATTCGGCGGGAAATACTAACCCGCGTTGCGGATGTTGCCAACGTAATAATGCTTCAAAGCCGGTAATTTGATGGGTGAGTAGGGAGACGATCGGTTGATAATGGACTTGAAATTCTTGCCGTTCGATCGCACGCCGCATGTCGGTTTCAATCTGTAATCGATCAACCGTGGGACTCAACATCTGGTTATCAAAGATGGCATAGCCCGGTTTGCCTTGGGAACGGGCGCGATGCATGGCAGTATTAGCGTTACGGAGTATGTCTTCAGCGGATAAAATTCTGCGATCGCGACTCGTATTTAGGGCAATGCCAATGCTGGTTGTCATGAACACGTCCCGCCCTTCCAGGTTAAAGGGTAATGTCAAAGTTTGCTCAATCGCATCTGCCACTTGAATGGCATCACAAACCCCCTGAATCCCCTCTAGCAGGATAGCAAACTCATCACCACCTAAACGGGCAACGGTATCCGTGGAACGCAAGCAGTTTTGTATGCGCTGTCCAAACTCTTGCAGCACTTGATCCCCTAAATGATTCCCCAAACTTTCGTTCACGACTTTGAAGCGATTGAGATTGAGTAACACCACGGCAAATCGATAGGATGGAGAATCCCGGTTCTCCCCTTGACCCGGTTGGGCGCGTCGTCCGGCTTGCTGCAAGCGATCCATGAATAAGGCGCGGTTCGCCAGTCCGGTGAGGCGATCATAAAAGGCATTAAACAATAATAGTTCTTCTGCTCGTTTGCGATCGGTAATATCTAAGGCATAAATGCGAATGCACTCAATTTCGGGAACGTAATGCAGGACTTGTTCGTAAACAATTTCCCCAATTTTTATCTCGCGTCTCAAGGAACTTTGCTGCTGCATCAACCGAATCATCGAGGGCATTTCTGCCAAAAATGGATGTTCAGCTTCACTATCTAATAATTCGGGCAACAAGCGCATGGCTTCTGGGTTGAGATAACGCACACGCCCTACTAAATCAATTTCGACAATGGGATTGGGGGTCAATAGGGGAAACGAGGCTAAACGGGCTGTTTCTTGATGGGTGAGACAATGTTCGTTTTGATCCCGTCCGATGGCAAACAAGAAGTCAAGTTCACCACTTTTCTTAAAAACCTGTTGGCTACGCCATTCTACCCAAAGTTCTTGACCCTCTTTGGTCAGGACTCCGGTTTGATGTACAGTGGGCGATTTTAATTCTGATTTTTCCCGACGGGTTTTGATTAATTTGGCAAAGGGTTTGCGGTCAACGTCTCGAAGAAACGTGGTCACAAAATCTGTTCCCCTCACTTCATCCAGGGTATAACCCAACGTTTCCAGTAATCTGGGATTCATCATCCGAGTTTTTCCCTGGGGGTCAATGGCGACAAAAAAGCCACCGTGGGTTTCGACTAAATTTTGATTAAATTCCTCTTGCTGGTGCAGTTGTTCGGTTAATTGTTGGCGTTCCATCACCAACCCCAACTGCATCGCGATCGCAGCCACCCACTCCATCCATTGGCGATCGCTGGGATGAGAGTGGCGGGTAAAAAATGTTAAGACAGCGAGTAAGCGATCATCGAGGAGAATGGGGATCGCGCCTCCAGCTTGAAACTCTTGCGGCTGATCCGTCGCGCTAACAAGAGTGAATTCGGTATCAGGATCAATCCCATCTGTCTTTGTTTGGTCAATCCACTCTGGCTGTTTTGATGTCCACACCCGTCCAGGTAAGCCGATATTGGGGGCAAATGTTAGCATTTCTCTGGTGCGTCGCAATGGTAGCAGATCACAGGGATCACCATACCAGGCTTGGCTACAGGTTAAACGACGAGAATCAGAAGTCGGAAGCCATGCTTCACCATAATCCCAATGGGTCACTTCACAGACGCGATGCAGCACCAGATCCAGTGCTGAGTGAAAATCTGGAACGTTGGTGATCGCCGGAATCAGAGATTGCAACAGACGGAATTGTTCGGACATGTACTAAAATCCTTTTATCATCGAAAATCGGGGTTGGTAAGGGGACGAATGGAAACCCCTGTCATTTATGTATGGGGAGGCTTCCGCCGTGAGCGTCAGCGTTCGACGGCTCGACTGAGCGCTCGCCGAAGTCTGAGCGCTCACGCGGCTCTACTGAGCATCGCCGAACGTCCGAAGTCCGAACGGAATTCGCCCCCTTACATAGACAGCAGTCCGACAGGACTTCCTTAAAAGCTGTATCGGTATCCATCCTTCCCGTGTACATGACTGCAATATTTATGATTAATACCTTGAACTAAAGCATTGACTGTTGAGACATTGAAGCTACCTGTAGTTCGTACAGCGACACGACCAATGTAAGCTCCTATCTTTTTGCCTTTAGTCACAATCGCTTTGACGATATCGCCCGTCTGGAAGCCCTTAACAAACTTATTTCTGGGGACATAACGGACAGGAAATCCGTACTTATCAGTGCGACACATCTGGCGAGTACCATGACCCGTAGAAGTGATAGTGAGCGGCTTGTCTATCAACACCTGTAATTTATCTGGAGTTGATTTACCAACGCAGGCAGCATCCAGCCAATGAGTCTTGGGAAACTCTTGACGAGACGGATAGCGTCGTAGCACAGCCGCTCTCCCGGATTTGAGAAACTTCCTCGCCCGTGCTGGATGACACGGATTAAGAGGTTTTCGGTTTTTATCTACAACAAGTACGAACATAAGTTTTAATCTCCTGTTTCCAGGGTAAAGTTTGCCTCGAAGTTGTTATTAGGCGGTACTTTTCCCAACACACTGGCTTAACCCTTGTACACCTGTTTAATGCTGGAATTTCAGTAGCTCAGGACTGGCACGTATCCCAAGGTGAGAACTTTAACTCTCCCTAATAACGGCTGCTAGAATGCTCTAGCCTTCTGGTCAGGTATGGGCAAATTC
The DNA here is from genome assembly GCF_040223135.1 of Coleofasciculus sp. G3-WIS-01. Classification (NCBI taxonomy): domain Bacteria; kingdom Bacillati; phylum Cyanobacteriota; class Cyanophyceae; order Coleofasciculales; family Coleofasciculaceae; genus Coleofasciculus; species Coleofasciculus sp. G3-WIS-01. The sequence goes on along the minus strand of NZ_JAVJZI010000035.1, from coordinate 2,523 downwards.
CAAGCCCCCGGAACCTATAGCCGTGGGGTTCCTGACAGATGCTTTCACAGGGCGCGATTGTCACCGATATTGATATCGATGTGAATAATCGCACTTGTTTGATGCTCTACGATAGATGCAACCCTTACATCCAGCCTCAGCTGGAAGATGTTGAGCCATAAGTCGGTTGGGTCAGATGTTGAGTTCCTCGTCTGCTCAGAGCGAGTTTTGACTGGGAAATGTTCTGTCTAGTTCCTAGCTGTCACTGACCTGGAAAATCGCCGTTGTTTGGTTATTGGCTCGGCGAGCGCTCCCCATTTTGACTTAGCCCACCATTTGCTTATTTTCTATTGTTATGAATAATTCAGTATTTCTTTGTATGTTCAATCACTGGGTCAATTGATTTAAATCACAATTAAGCTGTGATGATTCTCTAGAAAACCACCTAAATCCCCCTAATTTAACCCAACCAAAATCCTAATTTTGATGAAAATAAACGGCGGGACGATTGAGTTCAAGACTTAACAAAAATTTATCCTATTACTTCAATTATACGACTTAAGACTGATGAAGTCTTGCTATTCAATCCTTATACCAAGTTGCAGTAAGAAATAAGGTGTAAGGGAAAAGGAAATGATAACGGTGAGAGACGGACCTGATCTTAGGCTGGCTTACTCGTTGAACCACTACAACCATCAGTCGGGGCACGACATGTCGTACCCCTACGCTTCTATTATCTCTACAGTGCCACTGGCGTCGGACAAGTCACGTTAGTTCCGCCTAGCCCACAATACCCATTGGGATTCTTGGCTAAGTATTGCTGGTGATAGCCTTCTGCATAGTAGAACTCTGGAGCATCAACGATTTCTGTCGTGATTTCTCCATAACCCGCATCGCTCAGCGCTTTTTGATAGGCTTCTCGTGAGGCTTCTGCGAGTTTCCCTTGACTTTCGGAATAGGTATAAACTCCCGAACGATATTGAGTTCCCGTGTCATTTCCTTGGCGCATCCCTTGGGTGGGATTATGACTCTCCCAGAAAACTTTCAGCAATTGCTCATAAGTAATCACCTGGGGGTCAAATACGACGCGCACGACTTCATTGTGACCTGTCATCCCTGTACAGACTTCTTGATAGGTGGGATTAGGCGTTATCCCGCCTGCGTAACCCACAGCCGTAACAAACACTCCCTCTTGTTGCCAAAACTTGCGTTCAGCCCCCCAGAAACAGCCCATCCCAAACATCGCCATTTCCATACCATCGGGGTAAGGGGGTTTGAGAGGATTGCCGTTGACATAGTGGTTTGCTGGGACAGCTATGGGCTCTTCCCGCCCCGGTAACGCCTCTTCGGGTTTAGGTAAGCTGAGCTTTTTGCCAAATCCGCCAAATCCAAATAACACCATAGAATTACGACTCCGATTTTGCTGCCATATCTTTACTTTACTTAATATTTTGGATTGGTGATTGGGGATTCGTCATTCGTCATACTCGCTTCCCGACAAGAAGCAAGCTACGTCATTCGTCTTTGTTGATTAGGAAATCGCTCCCCCTGCTTCCTCTACTCCCCGGTTGTAAAGATTTGATGAAACGTCCTGATAGACACCGGAGTGAATGTAGTTTTGTAAAGACCCTGGGAAATTCCTGATAGCTGTCAGCCATCTGGCTGTGGGAGGCTTAATCTGGATTCCGAACCCAGAGCATTCTACCGATTGAGGTGCATACTACGATGATACTCCACTCACTTTGTGCAACGAACAATCCCCAAAAACCCTTAAAGCTGATCATTTGGGAACCGGCTGAAATAACTAACGAGCGCCTGAAACCCTTTTACTTCAAAACCAACTATCGTTGTGAGAATTTGACAGAAGCGATGCAGATTCTGGCTCAAATCCAGCATAGTAGTAGAGAGTTACTACCAGCAGCTTGACATCTTCCTGGTATGAATACCAGGGATTCTATCGGAATGTTAGGTGAGGATGAAAGGTTCAACTTATTCATCTTCACCTTCCAATGTAGGTTGAATTGTGGCATGATTTTCCTAAACCCAAAAGTGAACAACCATGCAACCGAACTTGGCAAAACTTTTTTCCTGGTTATTCGGTTTCACAGCTTCGTCCCTGCTTTGTAGTGGTTTATCCGCTCAAGCCCAGACGCCAGACTCCGCCTACTATGGTTATATAACCGTTACTCCCTCTGACTCGACTCAATCTTCTGGCTCAGCGACCGATAATGCCCAGCCCACACTGGTTTTAGTTCAACCCCAAACTGTCGCCGCCGCCACTCCAGAGGTGGCACAAGTCCCTGTGATTAATCCCCTAAAAATACTGGGACGCAGTTATATCGGCGTAGGCGGGAATATTGGTCTGGATGGTGAGGAAACCAACTTAGGGGAAGGGTCTTTGGTTATTTTGACACTCCCCGCCCTATAAGTGCGGGGATTCTTAGTTCCGCGACACACCTTACAATTATCTATCCTTGCGGCAATACTTAAACCAAACACCCGTAGAAAACTACCAAGTATTGAGCCTAATTTAGATAACTCCAG
>NZ_JAVJZI010000032.1:0-24777 GCF_040223135.1 Coleofasciculus sp. G3-WIS-01 | reverse complement strand
TATCTGCATTATTCTCGGTTTTTAGAGCAATTTGTAATTTTTCTTTTTGCTCAGGTTTCAAATAATCTTTGGCTGGCATATTTTTTTTATTTTTCGGATTTCCTATTTTAATTATACCCTATTTAAATGCCGAACAGCTTACTCCTGCTGCTGTCTCGATGAGCTGCACTAATACTGCTGAAGGCAGTTCCCCCAACTCGGCAGCGGTTATCATTTGGATCAGGGGGGCAGTGGTTGTGCCTTCTGTGTCAGCTAGGGTGACACCTAAAATGACTTTTTGCTGCTGGGGCGATTCTGACTGTGTGAGGGGTAGCCACCGGATTATCAGTGTGAGCATTGTGGGGGGTTGACAGGGGCGGGGGAGAGGAAGCATCATAGAGATAAGATGCAGTCTCAAAACTTTTTGAAGTAATTAACTTTCATCACATATAGTGTTTTCAGATGATTCGTGTACAGCCAAAGCCCTGAAAGTCTTACTCCTTGAATAAAAATGAATCTAGTTTGGTTTATCAAGGAACTTAATAAATACATCGTCCCCTATCGATGGTTAGCCATTCTTCTCATCATTCGTGGACTTTTTGAGGCAGCCTTTGAATCCTCAATCAGAATCAGCTTAAAGTTTATTATCGATGCTGCTATCATTCCTCAAAATTACCGACTCCTAGTTTTAATTCTGCTCTTGTTAGGTGGGGGAGCAATTTTATTTGTATTCATCGGGTTGTTGGGAGATTTTTGGGCAACACGGTTTAGCATTTTAGTCATCAACAATATTCGCTATGCTATGTTCGATCGCCTGCAAAGCCTTTCTATGGAGTTTTTTGGGCGGCGTTCAGCCGGAGATATTGTTAACTGTTTTTCAGTCGATACCGAAAAAGTAGAAAATAGCTTGAACTATGGGCTAGTAATGATTTTAGAACTAGGTAGCATCCTATTTTCTGCTATCTTTATGTTTTCCCTCAACTGGCAGTTAGGTCTGATTAGTTGTATTGGTTTAACCTTCTGCATCCTTGCACCCGCAAAAATTGGTCAAAATGCTACAGAGCAAAACTATCAATTGAGAGAACAAGAAGGACAAATTGCTAATGTAGTTCAAGAAAATATCCTCTCTCAGTCCGTTGTGAAAATATTCGGTTTGCAAGCCCGAACGATTAACAATTTTTCCAAGGATTTGCACAAACTGAAAAAAGTTTATATTCAAGCCAAATTTTCCTCTTATTTAGTCCAAAGGATTCCGACTTTAGTATTTGTCTTTGTCCAACTTGTTATAATCAGTATTGGTGCAGTAATGACCTACTGGAAGTGGATTACGGTAGGTACACTCGTCTCTTATCAGGTTTTATTAGTCGGTTTAAATCTGAACATTCTTAGTTTTACTTTTTCCCTGCCTCACCTAATAGACGGGGTAGCAGCCATGCAGCGCGTCCACCTTCTGTTAGCTGAAGTTCCTCAGGTTCAAGACGCACCGGATGCGATTGAATTGCCCCAATTCAAAAGTGATATTTACTTTGATGATGTTAGCTTTAACTACTCCTCTGATAGAGGCGGGGTGAAAAATCTATCGCTGAAGATTCGCCAAGGAGACTTGGCGGTATTTGTCGGTCAGAGTGGCGCGGGCAAAAGTACGATTGTCAATTTACTGACGCGATTTTATGACCCGGATAAGGGACGCATTCTCTTTGATGGAGTTGATTTGCGCGACTGCACTATACGCTCGCTCCGTTCTCAGATTGGATTGGTTTCTCAAGAGGTGATTTTGTTTAATGGCTCGGTGCGGGAAAACATCCGCATGGGGTATCTGGAAGCGAGTGATGAAGAGGTAGAAGCTGCCGCTAAATCGGCAGAAATTCACGATTTTATTTTGACTTTACCTCAAGGTTATGACACTCCTGTTGGCGACAGGGGGGGACAGTTATCAGGGGGACAACGGCAAAGAATTGCTCTAGCTAGGGCGTTGGTGAGAGAGCCAGCAATTCTGATTCTCGATGAAGCTATGTCAGCATTAGACCCGGCGACTGAAGCTGGAATTCTCGCCACTATCGAACGCATCACCCAAGACCGCACTGTGATTTTCATTACCCACAGCATGGCTCATGCGTTGCGTGCGGATGTCATGTTCGTGATGGATTCCGGTTGTCTGGTTGTGAGTGGTTGACCAAAGGATTTGATTCAACTCTTAAAGACTATCTGTAAAATTCAACTGAACTAAATTAAATGATTTCGTCTTTTAACAATCCAAAAATCCCGGTTGCCCAACAGACAAACCAATCTCTGGAGAATGATACAGATAAACAGATTGCGGAGTACTTGCAGAGTCTAAAGACCAAAGTAGAAAAAGCTCTGTTATCAAACCCATTAGTTGACGACTGTGCTGTTCTAATTAGGGAAACGGCAACCTGCCAACCCGAATTAGTTGTTTACATCGTCTCAACTCTGCCCATATCCCCAGAGCAAATCCAATCCCAACTGCAAGGGATTGTATCAAAAGCTTTGCTGCCAAAAGCTTACGTGCCAGTTTCCACCATACCTTTGACAGCTACAGGACAGGTGGATGAAGCTGCACTAGCTAGATTAGAAGTTATTGACTCTGACTTGATAAATACTATAGAAGAGCAACTACAGTCATGGTCAGAAATAGATCGGGTTGCGGTAGTCGTTGAGCCACTCCTTAAGGATATTTCCCCTCTCCATTTAGACGATTTGCTACCCGACCGTCAAGCGATGCCTGCGGCTGTCTACGCCAACGCCCCTGAAGATAGCCAGACTCAGACACAAGTAACCACACTCAGCGAGAAGATAGAAAACAAGTGTTCGTCAGAGGCAAAAAAGCTAGCCATCAGTCACGGAGAACCGCTGCACTACCCGGAAGATGCTCCCAAAACTTTAGGAGAGGTACTCCAACGAGCTGCTCAACAGTCAACTAAAGGTATTGTCTACATTCAACCTGATGGCACCGAGAGCGTTCAATCGTATCAAGAATTATGGCAAGAAGCCCAAAGAATTTTAGCTGGGTTGAAAAAGCTAGGACTCAAACCCCAAGACAAAGTAATTTTTCAACTAGAACACACTCAAGATTTCATTCCTGCTTTTTGGGGCTGTGTGCTAGGGGGCTTTGTTCCGGTGCCAATATCCATAGCCCCAACCTACGAGCAAGTCAACAGTACCACAAGCAAACTCCAGAATGCTTGGCAAATGCTGGGAAAACCCCTCGTGCTGGCAGGTGCTTCTTTAACTCCTAAAATTCGGGGTTTGTCAAGCCTTTTAAATTTAGAAAACTTTCAAGTTGAAACTATTGATAAGCTGCGCTCTTGCGAACCGGATTTTAACTGGCATAGCAGCCAGCCAGAAGATTTAGCGATTTTGCTTTTGACTTCTGGAAGCACTGGCATACCTAAGAGTGTGATGCTGAATCATCGCAATTTATTGAGTATGTCGGCTGGCACAGTTTTAATGAATAATTTTTCCAGCCAGGACACTACTTTAAACTGGATGCCTTTGGATCATGTGGGTGCTTTGGTATTTCTCAGTATTATGGCTGTTGATTTAGGGTGCCAGCAAATCCATGTGCCTACTGACTTGATTCTACAAAATCCACTCTTGTGGCTAGATTTGATTGACTGCCATAAAGCTACGATTAGTTGGGCACCTAATTTTGCCTTTAATTTGATTTGCGATCGCGCTGAAGATATTAATCAAAAGCACTGGGATTTATCTTCGATGCGGTTTCTGGTAAACGCTGGGGAAGCTATTGTAGCTAAAATAGCGAGGAATTTCCTTCAGCTGCTTCGCCGCCACGGTTTGCAGACCAATGCCATTCACCCGGCTTTTGGTATGTGCGAAACCTGTTCTGGTATTACCTGGTCTGACAGTTTTTCCCTAGAATCTTCATCGGATGACGCTTCATTTGTGGAACTGGGACTTCCCATCGCTGGTGCTTCGCTACGCATTGTTGATGAAAATGAACAAATAGTTACAGAAGGTACGATTGGTCGTTTACAGGTTAAAGGGGCTTCGGTTACCTCCGGTTACTATCAGAATCCACAAGCAAACCAAGAAGTTTTTACCTCGGATTGCTGGTTTAATACGGGAGATTTAGGATTTCTCCGTCAAGGACGTTTAACGATTACCGGGCGGCAGAAAGATGTGATTATTATCAATGGACTTAACCACTACTGCCACGAAATAGAAGCGGCTGTCGAAGAAGTTGAAGGAGTAGAAGTCTCTTATACAGCAGCTTGTGCTGTCCGAGTTACTGGAAGCAATACTGATAAATTAGCCATCTTTTTCAATCCAAAACTTCCTGATGACGAGGGTTTGGTGAATCTCCTCAAGGAGATTCGCGATTCTGTAGTCAACAAGGTGGGATTAAATCCAGATTATCTAATTCCAGTAGATAAAGAAATTATTCCCAAAACCGCCATTGGCAAAATTCAGCGCTCCCAACTTAGTCAGCGCTTCAATGCAGGTGAGTTTAAACCAATTCTCAAGCGGGTTGATATATTACTGGGCAATGCCAATACCATTCCTGACTGGTTCTACCGGATTGTCTGGAAGCCAAAATGCCCCGTTACTTTTAATTTTTCTGAGCCTCTAATCAATCCCACTCTAGTATTTCTCGATTCGTTCGGATTGGGGGCATATTTGTGTCAAATCCTGTCACAGCATAACCAGCCATACATAACTGTTTCATCTGGGCAAGATTTTCGACAAATCAGTCGCTCACGCTATACAATCGCTCCAGGGAAAGCGGAGCATTATCGACTCTTAATCGAATCTCTGGCAGCAGATAACATTATCATCGGGCAGATACTTCACCTATGGACTTATGACGAGTATATCGAGGAAGTCTCTAGTTTAGAAGCTCTCGAACAAGCACAAGAACAAGGAATATACAGTTTATTGTTCCTAGTTCAAGCCCTAGCCAAAGTTCAGGGTTCTGACCATTGGGTTCAATTGTTATTCATTTCCAGTCATATCCAGTCCATTTCGTCAACTGACCCAATAGCTTATGAAAAATCCTCAGTACTGGGACTGCTGAAAACCATTCCCCAAGAACTGCCCTGGTTAAACTGTCGCCACATCGATTTACCATTCGATGGCGTTGAAACAAATGGGGCTTATATTTTACAAGAACACTTCGTCTCCTCAAAAGAACGAGAAGTAGCCTACAGGAATGGGCAGCGTTTCGTTCCGCGTCTAGAAAAAGTGGATTTGCCAAGCTTCCCCAAACACCCAATTCCCTTCAAGCAAGGAGGAACTTATCTTCTCAGCGGGGGACTGGGAGGTGTGGGTATCCAGATTGCCCAGTATCTACTGAAACATTACCAAGCTCGGCTTCTGTTGGTCGGAAGAACTCCTTTACCCCAAAAAAGTACTTGGATTACCCATCTAGAGCAAGAAGATGCTATCTCGCAGCGCCTGAAAGCTTACCAGGAACTTCTTCAGCTTGGGGGAGAGGTAATTTACGAAACTGTTGATATCTGTGACGAAAAGCAGTTGCTGACAATAGTCGAAAAAGCTAAAGCCCGATGGGGGAAAAATTTGGATGGAGTAATCCATTTAGCTGGAACATTCCACGAGCAGCTTGTAGTTGAACAAACTCAGGAGAACTTAGCAGCAGTGCTTCGTCCCAAGATGTTGGGTGCTTGGGCGCTGCATCAACTGATAAAAGACAATGCCGAAAGCATTTTCCTCAACTTTTCTTCCGTCAATGGTTTCTTTGGAGGCACTGCTGTAGGCGCTTATGCTGCTGCCAATAGTTTTCTCGATCGCTTTTCCCATTACCAAAAATACAAAAGTGCATTGCAAAGCCATTGTTTTATTTGGAGTATGTGGGATGAGACAGGGATGAGCCAGGGGTATCAGATGAAGAATCTGAGCCGTGCGAAAGGTTTTTATGCCATGCCCTCCTCTCCAGCGATATCTTCAATGCTTGCTGGTTTACACCACGACTCTTCATACCTATTTATAGGGTTGGATGGCAGCAAGCCAAACATTCAACGTTGGCAACCTGAAGCCCAAGGAGAGCAGAAATTAACTGCCTATTTTACTGCTAGTAGTAGTTCCTCTGTTGTTAAATTACCAGATTTGAAGCTACAAGACCGCTTTGGAACTCCCTGCACCTGCAACTTAGTTCAATTGTTAGAAATGCCCCTCACCCAGAGTGGCAAAATTGACAGAGACAAATTAGTTCAGCGATTTACTCATCAGGAAGCTTCCAAGAACGTAGCACCCCGGAACGAGGTAGAACGACAGATTGCTCAAATTTGGCAGCAAGTTTTAGGTATCCCGCTTCTAAGCATTCACGACAACTTCTTTGAACTTGGGGGAAATTCCCTTCTGGCAACGCAACTAATCTCTCGGTTGCGCGACGCTTTTTCTCTTGAATTGTCTTTACACCGTTTATTCGCATCTCCTACTGTAGCTGACTTAGCCCATAACCTTGAGGCGCTGAAAACTACATCAGAAGACGGGGGCGCATTTATGACTGACACAGAAGAAGAATACGAAGAAGGTTATTTATAAAATGACAACAGTTGAATTTTTGTCTTCACTTAACAGTTTAGGCATCAGAATCTGGATTGAAGATAACCAGCTCCGCTATCGCGCCCCCAAGGGAGTAATCACATCAGCCCTTAAACAGGAACTGGTGGAGCGGAAAACAGAAATTATTGCTTTTTTGAAAGAAGCAAAAACCGCTAAACAATTTACTTCTGAACCTATACTGGCTGTTAAGCGAGATAGCGATTTACCTTTATCCTTTCCTCAGCAGAGGATGTGGTTTCTCTATCAGTTAGATAGTCAAATCCCCTTTTACAATGAAAGTCTACAATTTCGGATTATTGGTGCGCTGAATGTATCAGCCTTAGAGCAGAGTATCAACGAGATTATCCGCCGTCACGAAGCTTTGCGAACTATCTTCCTTACGGTAGATGGAGTCGCGGTGCAGCGGATTCTCCCCACCTTAACTGTAAATATATCAGTGGTGGACTTACAAGGTTTAAAAGAAGCCGAAGTTCAACAGATAATTACTAAAGAAGTTCATCAACCTTTTGACTTAGGCAAAGCTCTATTGTTGCGAGTCACTTTGCTACGCCTGGAGCCAGGGTTTCACCTGTTGATACTGACCCTACACCACATCATTATAGATGGCTGGTCAATGGGAATATTCATCAAAGAATTATCCGCCCTCTATCAAGCCTTTGCTACTGGTTCTCCAACGCCATTACCTGAGTTAACTATCCAGTATGGTGACTTCACTATTTGGCAGCGACAGTGGTTGATTGAGGAATTGCAACAACGGCAGTTTGACTACTGGAAGCAACAATTAGCAGATGCACCGCCGTTATTGGAATTACCAACAGATTATCCTCGTCCTTCGGTTCAAACTTTCTCGGGTGCGATTAAAGAATTTAAACTCAACTCAAATTTAACCGCGCAACTCAAAACCTTGAGCCAAAAGTCAGGAACTACTCTGTTTGTGACATTGCTGGCGGCTTTTGCTGTCTTACTCCATCGTTACAGCGGTCAGGATGATATTTGTATTGGCTCCCCGTTTGCTAACCGCAACCGTACAGAACTTGATTCACTAATTGGCTTTTTTGTCAATACTTTGGTGTTGCGTACTCAAATCAAAGAGAATCCCAGTTTTTCAGATTTTCTCAACCAAGTGAAGCAGGTTGTCCTGGATGCTCACGCCCACCAGGATGTTCCTTTTGATCAAGTGGTAGAAGCCTTGCAGCCAGAACGTTCTTCCAGCTACAATCCCCTGTTTCAGGTGATGTTTGCCCTAGAGAATTTTTCGCTGGATGCTTTGGAGTTACCCAATATGACCATGACTCCAGAGCTAGTAGAACGGGGGACGGCTCAGTGTGATTTGAGTCTGTTACTTTGGGAGACAAAAACAGGATTAATGGGAGTGTGGGAATACAACACCGACCTGTTTGATGATGCTACTATCGCTCGAATGGCGGGACATTTCCAAACCGAACTTGAGGGAATTGTAGCCAATCCACAGCAGCGAGTCTCAGAATTGCCGTTGCTTACACAACAAGAGCGACATCAACTGCTCTTTGAGTGGAACAATACTACAAAAAAATATTCTCAGGATAAGTGTATCCATCAGTTGTTTGAAGAGCAGGCGGCTCTAACACCTGATGCGGTGGCAGTGGTTTTTGAAGGAGAACAACTCACATATGGGGAATTAAACCGACGCGCCAACAAATTAGCTCACTACCTGCAAAGCTTGGGAGTCAGACCAGAAGTTTTGGTGGGTCTGTGCGTCGAGCGTTCCTTCGACATGATTGTAGGACTCTTAGGCGTACTCAAAGCAGGTGGTGCTTATGTCCCTATAGACCCCGCCTATCCTTCTGAGCGCATTGCTTATATGCTCGATGATTCACGGCTGCCAGTTTTACTGACTCAACAAAAACTGGTTGCCTCGTTACCAGAGCATCAAGCACAGGTAGTCTGCTTGGACGCTGATTGGGAAAAAATCTCTGCTGAAAGTGAACTTCCTCCCCAAAGTGATGTAACACCAGAAAACTTAGCTTATGTCATTTACACTTCCGGTTCAACTGGAAAACCTAAAGGAGTTCTCATCGCCCACTCAGGGCTGCTAAATCTGATTTTCTGGCATCAACGCGCCTTTTTGCTCACATCATCAGACCGAGCTACTCAACTAGCCGGAACAGCATTTGATGCTTCTGTGTGGGAAGTATGGCCAACTTTAGCATCGGGAGCGAGTATTTATTTAATCGAGCCAGAGATTCTTCTGTCTCCAGAAAAACTGCGTGACTGGCTGTTGACCAAACAGATAACCATTACTTTTATTCCTACTCCGATAGCAGAAAAGCTGTTGTCTGTGCAATGGCCCAAAAACGGAGCTTTGCAAATCATGCTGACGGGTGGGGATAAGCTTCATCAGAATCCATCAGCTTCAATTCCCTTCAAGGTAGTCAATAACTACGGACCAACCGAGAACACTGTGGTCACGACTTCTGGGTTGGTTTTATGTGATGGCACAGATAATACATCACCTCACATTGGTCGTCCGATTGATAACACTCAAGTTTATATTCTCGATCGCTATCTCCAACCTGTTCCCATTGGGGTTCCTGGGGAACTCTACATTGCCAGCGTCTCCTTAGCGCGAGGATACCTCAACCGTCCCGATTTAACTGAAGAAAAATTTATCCCCAATCGCTTTAGCAATGAACCGGGTTCTCACCTGTATAAAACTGGTGATAAAGCACGTTATTTACCAGACGGTAACATCGAGTTTTTGGGTCGCATTGACAATCAGGTGAAAGTTCGCGGCTTCCGCATCGAACTGGGAGAAATTGAAGCGGTACTCACCCAGCATCCCGGTGTAAGAGAAACTGCGGTCATCGCAAGAGTTAACCTTTCCGGTGACAACCAATTAGTAGCTTATATTGTGCCGCATCAGGAAGGAACACCCACAATTACTGACCTGCGCCGCTTCTTAAAAGAGCAACTGCCGGAGTACATGGTGCCAAGTGCTTTTGTTGTGCTGGAGGCACTGCCCCTGACACCCAATGGTAAAGTAGACCGTCGCGCCTTACCCGCCCCCAATTTGCGGAAAGAACTGGAAGAGTCTTTTGTCGCTCCTCGAACTCCAATTGAGGAAATGCTAGCTAGCATTTGGGGTAACATCCTCTTAATTGACCAAGTAGGCGTTCATGACAATTTCTTTACCTTGGGTGGACATTCCTTATTAGCCGCTCAAGTGATTTCGAGGGTGCGCGATACAATATCCATCGAATTACCATTACGCAGTTTGTTTGAAGCTCCCACGATTGCCGAATTAGCCGAGTGGGTTGAGAATTCGCTCAAGAACGGACAATCTGTACAAGCTCTGCCTTTATTACCGATTCCAAGGTCAGAGTCCATCCCATTATCCTTCGCTCAAGCAAGGTTGTGGTTCCTCGATCGGTTACAACCAAACAGTGCCTTCTACAACATCCCGCTTGCTTTGCGTCTTAGCGGTCAGCTCAATATAGCGGCGCTACAGAGCAGCATAAACAAAATTATCCAGCGGCATGAAGCGTTACGCACCAACTTCGCGACGGTAGAAGGTCAGCCCGTTCAAGTTATCGCCTCAACTCTCAATTGTCAACTACAAGTGGTGAACTTGTTGCACCTTCGAGAAAGCGACCGAGAAATCGAGGCGCAACGATTGGTAAATGAACAAGCGAATCGACCTTTTAACCTGGAACGAGAGCCTTTACTCCGGGGTACGGTACTACAGCTAGGTGAAACAGAGTACGTCTTACTGCTCACCATGCACCACATTATTTCTGATGGTTGGTCGCTGGGCGTATTCGTTAGAGAATTAACACAACTTTACAAAGCCTTCTGCATAGGAGCGGCTCCAAGTTTACCAGAGTTGCCAGTACAATATGCCGACTTTGCGGTTTGGCAGCGGCAGTGGTTGCAAGGAGAAATACTGGTTCCCCAGCTTGACTACTGGAAGGAACAACTATTAGACGCTCCGGCTTTATTAGAATTGCCGACCGACCGACCGCGACCGGCTGTTCAAACTTTCCGGGGAGGATATTACTATACAGCCCTTTCTCTTGAATTGAGTGCGGAACTTACCGCTTTAAGCAAGCGGGCGGGAGTCACTCGGTTTATGACGCTATATGCAGCGTTTGTGACATTGCTCTACCGATACTCAGGGCAAGATGACATCGTAGTAGGGACGCCTGTAGCTGGTCGCAACCGACGGGAAATTGAAGGGCTAATTGGCTTTTTTGTCAATACCTTAGTGCTGCGTACCGACCTATCGGGCAACCCCAGTTTTGAGCAGTTACTCAATCGAGTCCGGGAAGTGGCGCTCGGGGCTTACGCGCATCAAGACCTACCCTTCGAGCAGTTGGTAGAGGCATTGCAACCAACGCGAGACTTAAGCTACACACCTTTGTTTCAGGTGATGTTTGCTCTTGACGACGCTTTAGTGCCTGCTGTGGAACTGCCTGAGTTAACGGTAAGTTCTTATGCCGTTGAAATCGGCACAGCCAAGTTTGATTTGACCCTATCAATGGAGAATACGGCTGATGGATTGGTAGGAGTATGGGAATACAATGCTGACCTGTTTGATGAGGTCACGATCGCTCGGATGGCGGGACATTTCCAGACTTTACTGGAAGCGATCACAGCCAATCCTATTCAGCCGAATTTAGAATTGCCCCTGCTGACACAACGAGAGCGCCACCAGCTATTAGTCGAGTGGAATAATACCACAACAGACTATCCTCAGGATAAGTGTATCCATCAGTTATTTGAAGAGCAGGTGGCTCTAACACCTGATGCGGTGGCACTGGTATTTGAAGGAGAACAACTGACCTATCGAGAATTAAATGCAAGAGCTAACCAACTCGCTCATTACCTGCGATCGCAGGGCGTAGAGCCAGAAGTTTTGGTTTGCATCTGTGTCGAGCGTTCCTTAGAAATGATAGTAGGACTCTTAGGCATTCTCAAAGCTGGGGGCGCTTACGTTCCGCTCGACCCCACGTACCCGTCTGAACGATTGGCTTTCATGCTTGAAGACTCGGCTGTGCCAGTGCTGCTGACTCAACAACGGTTAGTTAACAGACTGCCCCAGCATGAAGCAGAGGTAGTCTGCCTAGATACACAATGGGAGGCGATCGCCCAACACAGCTCCGAAAACATTGCCTGCGGCGTAAATGCCTCAAACTTAGCTTATGTCATTTACACCTCCGGCTCGACCGGAAAACCAAAGGGAGTAACCATCCAGCATCGGTCTTTGGTGAACTATACCACTGCCGTCAGTATTGAATATGAGATAGAGAAGCGTGATCGCGTTTTGCAGTTTGCCTCGATTAGTTTCGATGCTAGTGCCGAAGAAATCTACACCTGCCTGATTTCGGGTGCAACACTCGTATTGCGTACCGATTCCATGTTGGATTCGATTGGTGTATTTTTGCAGAAGTGCAGGGATTGGGAAATAACCGTACTGGCGTTGCCAACAGCCTATTGGCACGAACTTACAGCAATATTAAGCCAAGAAAATTTTGCACTCCCCCCATCATTACGCTTGGTCAGCATTGGCGGAGAAAAAGCACTTCCCGAACGATGGAAAACTTGGATTGAGTATGTAGGGCAACAAGTGCGTCTGGTGAATATTTACGGTCCTACAGAAGCCACTGTGGGGACAACGATATGCGAGTTATCAGCAGCCAATCCAGCATCAAATCAAGTGCTGATCGGTCGTCCGATTCGGAATGTCCAAACCTACATATTAGATCGGTATCAACAGCCTGTACCTATAGGCGTTCCGGGTGAGTTGCATATTGGCGGTGCAGGACTAGCGCGAGGCTACCTCAACCGTTCCGATTTAACCCAAGAGAAATTTATCCCCAACTCCTTGGGCAATGAGCTAGGTGAGCGCCTCTACAAAACCGGAGACAAAGTTCGCTACCTAAGTGATGGCAACATCGAATACCTTGGTCGCATTGACAATCAGGTGAAGATTCGCGGCTTCCGCATCGAACTGGGAGAAATTGAAGCGGTACTCAGCCAGCATCCCGGTGTAAGAGAAACTGCGGTTATCGTCAGAGAGAATGTTCCAGGCAATAAGCAATTAGTAGCCTACACCGTCCCTTTTCAGGAACCAGCACCCACAAATAGTGACCTGCGCCACTTCTTAAAAGAGCAACTGCCGGAGTACATGGTGCCAAGCGCTTTTGTAACTTTGGAGTCCTTACCGCTAACTCCCAACGGCAAAATAGACCGCCGCGCTTTACCTGCACCCCTATGCTGCCACAAGGAACAGGAAGATAATTTTGTTGCACCAACTACCCCGACTGAAAAAATCCTAGCAGCTATCTGGGCTGAAGTTTTGGGACTGCAACAGGTAAGTATTAACGACAATTTCTTTGAATTGGGGGGACATTCTCTTCTAGCCACCTCTGTTATCTCTCGCATTCAAGAAGCTCTTTCTATTGAACTTGCCCTGCGCCATCTGTTTGAATCACCCACCATCGCTTCCCTGAGCAAGGTGATAGAAACTGCGCCTTCTGCTGGGTCACAGGAGCAATCTTCAAGCAGCAGGACATCTGACACCCTACCACCTCTCGCCCATCAGAGAGAAGACGCGCTCATCCCGCTGTCTCTTGCACAAGAGTATATCTGGTACGTCCAGCAGTTGAATCCTGACAGTTCCGTCTGCAACAGCGGTGTTGATTTACGTTTCATAGGAACCCTTTCTCCAGAAGTGTTGGAAAAGAGCATCAACGAGATTATCCGCCGTCATGAAATTCTGCGTACTACCTTTACTGTCGTGGAGGGTCAACCCGTGCAGGTCATCGCCCCATCCTTGACCCTACCGTTAAAGATAGTGGACTTACAAGACCTACCTCCTGCCGAACGAGAAGCTTCAGCTCAAAGACTTGCTGCTGAAGAAGCAGGTTACCACTTTGACCTTGAAGACGGCCCATTAATGAAGACAACGTTGCTGCGGTTAGCTCGCCTAGAGCATTGGCTGTTAATACCGATGCACCACATTATCACAGATGGCTGGTCAATTGGTATCTTTGTTCAGGAGTTAGAAACGCTATATAACGCCTTCTCAAACGGCTTGCCTTCTCCGCTCTCTGAATTGCCATTGCAATACGCTGACTTTACTCTCTGGCAGCGGAAGCAATTTAATGAAGAGGTACTGGCTCATCAACTTTCTTATTGGCTTCAAAAGCTGGCTGACACCCCACAACCCCAAGATATCCTGCCAAAAGAACAGCCCAAGCCCAAGCCCCACATCCAACGCTCATCTTCCTATTCTCTCGTTTTGAGGGAAAAACTTGTCGCATCAATCGAAGCCCTAAGCCGCTCTCAGGGAGTTACTACCTCCGGCATCATCATTGCTGCTCTGAAGCTCCTTTTGTTCAAATGGAGCAGACAAAGCGACATTCTAATGGTGGCGACTATTGGCAATCGAAGTATGCCAGAAGCTGAAAAATTGCTTGGTTGCTTTATCAATGACGTAATTTTGCGCTCAAAGCTTGATGACGAACAAACAGGACTGGTTCTTTTAGAGCAGCTCAAAGAAACACTCAGTGAAGCGCTTGAGAATAAAGAGGTTCCCTTACAAAAAATCATTGAAGCGCTCGGCAGGGTTAGAGATTTTACTCCTTCTGCAAGCGTTACTATAGTTCCTCCAGTCGAAAATTGGAAAAGCCCAATCCTAGAGGTTGAAGAACTGGTAACAAATTCTTCTAAAGACGAACTCTGGGACGAAGCTATCCCTCTAGAACTTTATGTCTGTTTGCCGAATGAAGATTCTCAAACCATTGAAATCGCTCTGTTGTACAGTACAGAGTTGTTCACCCGTGAAACCATAGAGTACCTGTTTAGTTACTATCAGGAAATCCTACAGAAGCTTGTTGAATACCCCCAAACTAAGCTTTCTGAATTTTAGCGAGGTAAGGATAACTGATTTAAGGAGACGATTGAGTCATTGAGTTGTGTTGTGGAAGATAAATGTGGAAGATAAATTGCCTGATGTCATTTAGCACTTTGTTTGGAAAAAAATGCCTTTAACTCGAAAAATTCAGAAATTGACTACTGGAATCGTCTTTGGAGTGTAGAAGCTCAAAAAGCAACTTCGGTTAAGCTTATACACTCCTTCACAGGGATTGCCAGTACCTAACAACAGACTTGAAAAAGAAAAGGTCTAGAGCGCCTCAAGCAGAATCTCATGTCTCACCCTCTGAACCTTTTTATCGTTACCAACTGGTTGCTTCCGCCTTGCATAACCAGTGAGAGCGAGTTAAGTAGGCGTGCCTACTGTGCGGTTGGCAGCAATTGATAGGCACGAGTAAACGTGTGGATGGATAAAGCATCCCAATAACTTTATTACAGGAGCAAAAAAAAGTGTTGCAGTTGAAACAAACCCATAGCATAGTATCTGAACGGCAACTTCCAGTCGTTAACAGCTACAACGAATGGGACCCTCTCAAAGAAGTCATTGTGGGTTGCGTAGAGGGCGCGGTAGTTCCGAAGTTAGAGCCTGCCCTCCAGACAAACACATCCCCCCAAAACTTGTGGTTTTTCCAAAAGTATGGCGGTCAACCCTTCCCACAAGAACTTGTAGAAGCTGCCTCAAAAGAACTCAACGAGTTTTGTCGGGTTTTAGAAGCATTAGGTGTCACCGTTCGCCGACCCGATCTCATCGACTTTTCCCAGACCTACAAAACTCCAGATTTTGAAGCTTCCGGCTTCTATGCCACTATGCCTCGCGATGTCCTTCTCGTCGTCGGCAATGAAATTATTGAGGCACCGATGGCTTGGCGATCGCGCTTTTTTGAATACCGCGCTTACCGTTCCTTGATGCTCGAGTACCTGCGGCGGGGGGCTAAGTGGACAACGGCTCCTAAGCCTTCAATGTCAGACGAATTTTATGATGTTGAGTACGCCACAAAACCCATCGAACAACGGTATGCTCTTACCGAAAAAGGGCAATTTGTGACTAGAGAGCTTGAACCCAGCTTTGACGCTGCTGACATTGTACGCTTTGGGCGAGATTTGTTTGTGCAGCGCAGTCATGTCACTAACGAGATAGGGATTACCTGGCTCAAACGGCATCTGAGCGACCAATTCCGGGTTCATGTCGTCAAATTCCCAGATCTTAATCCCATGCACATTGATGCCTCACTCGTACCGCTCCGACCGGGATTAGCATTAGTGAACCCCGCAAGACCTTGCATTCAAACCGAGCTTTTCAAGAAAGCTGGTTGGGAACTGGTAGAAGCGGCTCCCTCCACCCTTCCCGACAACTGGCCCATGTATATGTGCAGCAGTTGGGTGTGCATGAATATTTTGAGCTTAGATCCCAAAACAATCTTTGTGGAAAAGCAGGAGGAACCCATGCAGAAACTCCTCAAAGATTTAGGATTCAAAGTGATTCCGGTCGATTTCCGTCACGTCTACACCTTCGGCGGGTCATTTCACTGCGTGACTTGTGATGTGCGGCGGGACGGTCAACTTGAAGAATACGGCTTTGCTGAACCTTTTGAAGAAGATGAGCTTGAGGGATAGGAAAGCTAGTTAACCATGAGTACGTTCTAGAATCTCGCGACCATTGCACGGTAGCTTAACGGGAAAGATTAATGGTAACTAGGATTGTTTTAAAGTGTGTCGATAAACCCTAACAGCTTATTCACTGTATGGAAGTAATGCCGACAGCGCGATATTGAATTTGTTGGGTAGTGCCAAACGTTGCTGAACCACCCAAACGGCGGCTAAAGTTTTGGCGATCGCTCTTTCGTATTTGAGTTCCCCGAGTCCTGGATTGCCGTGAAAGCGATGCTTGGCTAGATGTCCCACGGCGGTATAGGTATCGTGACTGCCTACCCATGCCGAATACTCCGGGGAGGCATTGCCAATCCTTGAGTTTGTATAGTCTCGTAAAGACTCTGCCGAAACCACAGAAACTTCTGGAGACATGGCAAAGGAGAAGCTGTGGGATTTGCCGAGAACATCCTTGGCATTTTCAACAGGTACTTTCTCCGCAATTACCTTCGTATCTGACCCGCCAAAGTCGATGGAAATCACCACCTGAGGCATAACAGTTTTTGGAGTTGTTGTTGCTTTAGCCATAACTTTTAAGGATGGAACATTCTTGCATCAACGCTGTTCTCACCCTAGCTAACCCTTTAAACAAGGCACATCGACCAAGTGGCTAAACTGAATTAGCCTAAAGGCTAATGGGCAAAACCGTCCAGAAACTTGTAAAGTGAAAACGATGGCTTTTGTGAGACTTAAAGAAACAATGTCACCCAAATCACGTCGCACAGAACTCGTAAAAATTCGTCTGACCAGTGAAGAGAAAGTGCTAATTCAACAACGAGCCGCCAGCCACAATCTGAGAATCTCGGCTTACCTGCGACATCAGGGACTCAATCGCCATACTCCCCGGCGGATTAGTGAGGTGGCTTTGCTCACCTATGAGGAACTTGGTCGCATTGGTAAGAAACTCGACCAGTTAGCCACGGCGACGGATGAACCCGATTTACTTGAGCAACTTAAGCAACTGATTAAGCAAGTGCGTCTGGAAATTACTGGGGCAAATCTTTAGTGTTTTGAATGTTAAAATGATTGGCAAATTGGTCAAGGGGAATAACTTTACAAAATGCCTCAATTATGTTCTCAATAAACAGGGGGCAACGCTCATTGGTGGGAATATGGCTGGAGAGAACCCCAGTGAATTAAGTGGAGAATTCAGCATCTGCCACTTTCTCAACCAGCGAGTGACTAAACCCGTTTGTCATATATCGCTGTCGCTACCCCAACGCGACCATCTGGATGACCGGACCTGGTGTGAAATTGCCGGACGTTACCTCCAAGCCATGGGGTTTACCCGCAACCAATATATCGTGGCACGGCATACCGACACGACACACGACCACGTCCATATCGTTGCCAGTCGGGTTAGGCTTGATGGCACTTGTGTTCAGGATTCCTGGGACTATAGGCGCACTCAGCAGGTACTGTCTCAAATTGAAGCTGAATATAGGCTAACACCGACAAGAGCAGACCGAGAACGCCGCGCTCCGACGACGGGACAAATGCGGCGATACCGGAAAGAACAGGTTAACTATGCCAATGGTAAGCGCTACCAACCCCCAGAGTTACCTGTTATCCGACAGCTACAACGGATCATTGATGACAATACTCGGGACTGTCCCACCCTGACACAGCTAGTATCTAGACTCCAGCAATCTGATGTCACGGTGCGTCCGGCTATGACCGCTGAGGGTGAGGTTATGGGCATTAGTTTTGGACTCAATGGTATCAATTTTCCCGGTTATAAGCTGGGGAACGCCTATTCTTTACCGGGACGGCAAAACTATCGGGGAGTGGAGTGGGATGCAAAACGGGACGTAGTGGCTCTATCCCCAATCTCCTATGCTAATTCTGAATCGATAGCAGGGCAACCCGACTCTGTTCAACAGCAGTTTACTCAGACTGTTGCTCCAATTGTCGCTCAGATGCTCTATTCGCTGTCCACCCTCCAACATCGGGGAGATATTTATACCGCCTATTGGCAAACGCAGGAGGAAACGCGGGTGCTGGTGTTAGAGCGCAATGCTGACGGGGAGCGGTTGATGAAAGCTAAGTATGAGTCAAAGCCAGGGTTAGAAGCCGGACAATGGACGCAGGTGGAGCAATCTCGACTCACTGCTGCAGATGTTGAGCAGTTTATGCTGATAAGTAGAGCCATTCACAATCCAAAATACTCGGCGAGAAGGGCTTCACTTTCTAAATAATGATAAAGCTCAAGAGAATGAATTTGTCAGTTGAATCTGATTACTGTACCGATGTTATTGGAGAGTGAAGAAGGGTTAAGAGGTTATGAGGCAAAATTAACATGAAATCATTTGAACAAGGGTTCATTGAACAGCAACCGATTAATCAAAGACTGCTGCAAACGATTCGCTTGATTGGAGAGTATAAGGGTAAGCAGGAGTTGTTTAAGGAACAAGCGCCCCAAGTTCTGGAAACGTTGCGCCAAGCGGCGGTGATTCAGAGTACGGAGTCTTCTAACCGGATTGAAGGGATTACGGTACCGTTGGAGCGGATTAAAAAGCTGGTTACGGAAAAAACAACACCACGCGATCGCTCGGAACAGGAAATTGCTGGGTATCGGGATGTCCTGACAACGATTCACACTAGCTATGCCCATATTCCGTTTACGCCGAATATTATTTTACAACTTCATCGTGACCTTTACCAGTTTGCTGTTAATACAGGGGGGCGCTGGAAAACGGTGGATAATGAAATTAGTGCCACCTATCCGGATGGGACTAAGGTGGTCAGGTTTCGACCGACTCCCGCTTATGCGACGCCTGTGGCAATGGAACGTTTGCATGACCAGTTTAATCGCCTTTGGCAGTCGAGTGAGATAGAGCCGTTATTGCTTATTCCGACCTATGTTCTGGATTTTTTATGTATTCACCCGTTTTTAGATGGGAATGGGCGAATGGCAAGGTTGATTACCCTATTGCTACTTTATAAAGCGGGTTATGAGGTGGGGCGGTTTATTAGTTTGGAGCGGATTGTCGAGAGAACTAAGGAAAGTTACTATGATACGCTGTATCAGTCTTCCCAAGGTTGGCATGAAGGAGAGCATAACTTATTACCATGGTGGGAATATTTTTTGGGAGTGATGGTGCTGTCGGCGTATCGGGAGTTTGAGACAAGGGTAGGGGTGGTTACGTCTACGAGGGGAACGAAAACGGCAATGGTGTTGGATGTGATTAACAATTTGCCTAGGGAATTTTCGATTCGAGAGTTGCAGGAGCGATGTCCAACGGTGGGAATTGATTTGATTCGTCGTATCTTGCGTCGGGAGCGAGATGCTGGACGTTTGACTTGTCAGGGACGTGGGGTGGATGCGCGTTGGCAGAAGCAATAAATTATTCCTAATTTGTAATTCATTCTTAAAAATGAACTTCTATAAACCTGATTTTTAGGAGCGTTTATTTTCTGAATCAAAAGCTGGAGAAGGTATGGAATTGACGAAAAAATATAAGGTTTTGATTGTCGAAGACCATGAGTTTACTCGCATGGGGATCGGGCTAGTCTTGAAAAAAGAAAAAGCGAAAAGTCATAATGCTAATATTAATCTTGAGCTGGTGGGGGAATGCGGGACAGCCGCTCAATGCCTGCAATTAAATCGCTCGGTTCAACCGGATATAATTATTGTAGATATTGGGTTGCCCGATATGAATGGCATTCAATTAACTAAAGCGTTGAAGACTGGCGATTGTCAGGGGAAGAGGGACTATGGGATTCCTAAGGTTCTTATTCTCACGTCTTGGAATAGTCAGGAGGTTGTTTTAGCCGCGTTCGAGGCGGGAGCAGATTCTTATTGCCGGAAAACGCTAGACCCATCTCTACTTTACCCGGCAGTTAAGGCTACGGCGCTTGGTGAGAATTTTATCGACCTAGCTATTGCTAGTGTGGTGCTAAGTTATTGCCAAAGTTATCAGTCTACTCAAGGGGAATCACGAGCAAGTTCTCATCAAAGTGATCCAAAAAAGGCTAATGGGGATTATAATTTAAGTCCCAGAGAGTACGAGGTTTTGGAATTGATTGTCAATGGCTATAATAATTCAGAAATTGCCCAGCAACTGTACCTGAGTGTGGCATCTGTCAAGGTATACAGCGCTTTGCGCTGTAATAAAGTACAGTAAATAAAAGTCCCCCTTTTTAAGGGGGATGCGAGGGGGATCGACAATGTACCGCATAGCAGAGCAAACTGCTGTATGTGCGGAATCTGTTTAGAAAGTTGGCTTGTGAACGCCGCACGCAAATTGCTGTCCAAGCGTTACGGGAAGGGATACTATCTTGAGAGCGCTTTCCCATCACCGTATCCGTATTTTAGTGGTGGATGATACACCGATTAATGTTGAGTTGATTAAACTCATTCTCAAGCGGCAAGGCTATTTTGTAAAGAAAGCGAGTTCGGGTGAGGAATGTTTGCAACGGCTCAAAGGTTTTTACCCCGATTTGATTTTAATGGATGTGCGTTTGCCGGGGATAGATGGGATTGAGGTCACTCGGCGAATTCGCCGTAATCCTCACTTACGCAACCTGCCAATTTTGTTGATGACGAGTCAGGTGGAAGAGGATTCACCGAACTCGCTGGTTGTTCAGGGGTTGGACGCGGGGGCTGAGGATTTTATTCATCGTCCCATTGCTGAGGCGGAAATGCTACCGCGAGTGAGGTCATTACTGCGGTTGAAAAAAAGCCTGGAAGCGAGAGATGAGTTGATGGCGTGTTTAACCCATGATTTAAATACGCCGTTGGTTGCTAATCAGGGGATGTTGAATTTTTTGTGCGAGGGGGGATGTGGAGAATTATCGGCGGAAGCGATAAAAGTGCTGCGGTTGATGCAGGAAAGTAACCAAGGGCTGCAAGATTTGGTGCAGAAGTTTTTAGCGGTTTCTAAGTTTGAAGCCGGGGATAAAAAGTTGAATTTATCCCCGGTGAATTTACAGAAGTTGCTCAAGGATGTAGTGGAACAACTCCAGTTTCTGGTGGCTGAAGGGGTGAGTCTATCACTGGAAGCGAGTCGTGAATTTCAGGGAGATGCCTGGATTGAGGGCGACCGCGTGGAATTGCACCGAGTTTTTACTAATTTGGTGCGTAATGCGATTAAGTTTACTAGCAAGGGGTTTATAAAGATACGATACCGCAAATCGCGGTCGATTGATGGGATAGTTATTGTTATCCAAGATACGGGATGTGGTATTCCTCCGGTAAAGCAACGGGAATTATTCCGGCGGTTTCGGAGTGGGCAACATAGAATTGATTCTCTGCCCTCTGCGGGTATGAATCCTCGTTCGGGTAGTGGGTTGGGATTGTATTTAACTCAACTTATTGTTAATGCTCATTCTGGGCAGATTGGTTGCAAATCTGTTGTGGGCAAAGGTACGATTTTTACGATTCGGTTGCCGGTTAAGCAGTGATGTGTAAAATGGATGATAGATCGCATTTTCCCAGAAACCGACTTGATGAAAGCCTGCTACTCGTTCAGTTGAGGGAATGGGTAGGGGTAATGGCGTTCGACCCTCTACCGACTCAGCTAAAATAATTAAAAAGCACAAAGCAGGTGTAATTATCATGCAGGCTATTTTTTGGACTGTAGAAGAAGTTGCCCACAGAGCTAAACAGTTTTACGAAAATGGCATTCGTCAACAGGTTGAGTGTGATGATAACATTGGCAGGATGATTGTGATTGATGCGGAAACGGGCGAATACGGCATTGATAAAACTGGCGTAGAAACAGCCTTAAAGTTAAAGCAGAAAAAACCAAATGCCAGGTTATTTACGATGCGGATTGGTTATGATGTTGCTGTCAGCTTTGGGGGGGCGATTGAGCGTACTGTCAAATGATTTACGGGAGATTGATTGACAGCAAAGCGATAGTGCCAGTAATTTTTCGTTTACCGACACAACCCGATTTTTCTATCGATTTTATTATCGATACTGGATTCAACGACCATCTTACCTTACCACCGCAAGCAGTCAGTGCGATGAATCTCCCGTTATATTCGAGTACGCTTGCCAGATTAGCCGATGGTAGGGAGGCGTTGTTATCTATACATTTAGCAACAATTGTTTGGGACAATCGAGAAAAAGTAGTCCCTATTTTAGCGTCTGGTTATAAGCCTTTATTGGGAACGGCATTGATGGAAGGATATCATCTGGAGATTGATTTTGAAGACAATGGTTTAGTTTCCTTAGAACAAATTCCACCCTCGACTTCATAGATTCTGAACGACAAACGTCAGTCACCTCACCTGAATGCTAGACCAAAATCGGCAGCGTTCGGATTCTCTATCTAGCTGTACCCACTCTAATCTATAACAGCTTATTTCAACTTGATTTCCCAGCCTCAATGCTGCAAGAAAATACCGGAAAAATGAGGGTTTATAACATTGAATTGGAGAAAATTTCACGACGAATCATTGTCACTAATAAATATCATCCACTTGAGGTTGAGCATAGACCGAGCTATCCGGCGAAGACGCAGGTAACGATACCCGTTGCGCGTTGCGACGCATCGCCGTAATCCGCTCCGCATCACGTAACGCCAATGGGTTAATTGTAGACCGCTCGGATAACAAATCTGCCACATCAATCCGACCAGGATGACCCTCACAATATGCCTTAGTTGCTGCCTTGGAAACAATAGTGGCAACTTCTGAATTCGAGCATTTGTGGGTTCGTTTCAAAACACTCATCCACTGCTCAAAACTATAAGCATCTCCGGCGACAAACCGAGAATCATATTTAGCTAAATGCTTGACAAATACATCTTTCCGCTCTCCAGCATTGGGCAAATCCACAAAGTACAAATAATCAAACCGTCCGGCTCTCGTCAACTCAGGCGGTAAATAGTTTAACCTATTAACACTCGCCAAAACCAATACCGGCGCCGTTCTATCATTCATCCACGTTAACAACTTTCCAGTTAATCGACGAGCCACACCCCCATCCGCATTCGAGTCAAACCCCGCTAACCCTTTATCCATATCATCAAAGTACAACACTACCGGAGCGCAGCTTTCAGCCAGCATTAGTAACCGCCTGAGATTGGCTTCACTTTCAGCCGGCGTAATACCAATCAACGCCCCCCAATCTGCCAAAATTAAAGGCACACCCATCCGTTGAGCGCAACGCCTCGCCCCATAGCTTTTTCCTGTACCCGGAGGTCCCACCATTATCACTCCTTTGGGAATTGACAGGTTATACTTTTGGGCTTCGGGTTCCAAGAGTCGGGCAAATTTAGTAAACTCTTCTTGGAGTAAATCTAATCCCCCTAACTCGACATCGGGTTCAGCCACAAACTGAATGTTGAATCGCTTTAATTTAGCGATTTTGTAATCCATTATCAAAGTGGAACTGTGACGAGTCAAGCTGCCTTGTTGAGTAGCAATCAGTCTTAACCCAGACTCAATTTCCGATAAAGTTAACCCCGCCGCCGCCCGACTTAATCTATCTCGTTCTTGCTGATTCAGACTAATAGCAATTCCCCGGTCAGAGGCTAAACGGGGGAGAAATATTTCCAGGTGATTGCCAATTTCTAAGACGGAAGGGAGGGGAGTAACCACAACCGGAATCGCCTCTTCAAGTTCCGGGGAAAGCGTAGCCGTTGCGCCCAGAAGGAGTAAGCGTTTTACCTGACCCGTGCTTTGAGAGAACTCTCGTAAGGAGGTGGCTAAGTTCAAAATCTGAGAACTGAGATAGTCGCTCAGCCATAAATACTTTGAGTCACCGGAAAAAGTCGCTGGTTTGCCACTCAGCCACGGTAACAAATTCTCCACAATAAAAATCCCACTTTGGGGGAAGTCTTGCAAGAACTGTAAAATCTGAAATTGTTCGGCTATCTCCTCAGTGGAAACATCGGGGGGATGGTAGTCGGTTACTGGAGTGTAAATTAGAGATTTAGTCTCTGCACGTTCAGTCACGCGAGTTAATACCCTCTGACCCAAATTCCAAAGATAGCAATCGACCCCCATAGGATTAGCACAGTGTTGGAGAACATACGTGAGAAACTTTACTTTTTCCTGGTGGGGGGATTCGCAGGCAATAACGGGTTCGCCGGATACTAATAAATCCGGGAGGTCGTTTAAATTCGGCATAATCTTCGCTTGGCTTGAATTCTAGAGGCTCAATCTTGGGAGTTAGCTCGGCATTTTCCCATTCTGGGTTTATCTGTTCGCTTTTCTTGTAGCTTTTGCTTTTTGACCCTTCGCTTGGCTCAAGGGCATATTTTTGACTTCGCCAAACTTCGGACTCCAGAATGTCCCTTTTTTTGTCCAAAAATAAGCGACATCCTTACATTTATAGTGGCGAGAAGCGGGATTGGCACACCGTAGCATTTTTTTAGGCTGACCCTCTTTCTGGTATTCATACAGTTCCAACGATTTGCCACAACTTGGACAAGAATACTCGGTTAATTTAGAGGGGTCAGGTTTCGGTACAGAACGAGGGGAACGGGGCAGGGTAAGCTCATCTAATTTGGTATAAATTGTACTTGACAAAAGTAATACTCATTATGGAGGAAGACGAAGGGGGGAAAGCGATCGCGCCCCTAACGGGGTAAGCCACAACTGTGATCAGGCGGTCATTATGGAGGAAGACGAAGGGGGGAAAGCGATCGCGCCCCTAACGGGGTAAGCCACAACTGTGATCAGGCGGTCATTATGGAGGAAGACGAAGGGGGG